>CAITAV010000189.1 GCA_903890345.1 uncultured Actinomycetes bacterium | reverse complement strand
CAATAATTCGGTAACTAGCCCGAAGGCTGGCAAGATAGGACAAGGGCGAAGGTTGTCCCTGGACGTCTGAGAATCGTGGGAGGTTTACGTAGTGGCTCAATTCGATCTAGTAATCCTTGGCGGTGGAAGTGGCGGATATGCGTGCGCCCTTCGTAGCGCACAACTAGGTCTATCTGTAGCACTGATCGAAGCCGACAAACTTGGTGGAACGTGTTTACACCGCGGCTGTATCCCAACAAAAGCTTTATTGCACTCAGGTGAAATTGCAGATGGTGCACGCGATGCCAACCACTTCGGCGTGAACGCGCAATTCCTTTCTATGGATATGCCCGCTGTTAATTCATATAAAGATGGCGTGATCGCTCGATTACACAAAGGATTGCAAGGTCTAGTTAAATCAAGAAATATTACATACATCGAAGGTCACGGTCGTTTGATTTCTAAAGACACCGTCGAAGTCAATGGCGAAAAGTACACAGGCAAGAATGTTGTACTCGCAACAGGTTCTTATGCGAAAACTTTGCCTGGGCTTGAAATTGATGGCACCAAAATTATTACATCAGATCATGCGACTAAATTGGAATACGTACCAAAGAGTGTGATCGTCCTTGGCGGTGGCGTTATTGGTTGCGAATTTGCATCCGTTTGGAAATCTTTTGGAGCTGAAGTAACAATTATTGAAGGTTTGTCACACCTTGTTGCTCTTGAAGATGAATCTTCCAGCAAACAGCTCGAGCGCGCATTTAGAAAGCGTGGAATTAATTTCGAACTTGGTGTTCGCTTTGCATCGGCTTCTATCAACGGTGACACCGTGACCGTAACACTAGAAGATGGCAAAACTTTCAGCGCAGATGTACTTCTCGTCAGCGTGGGTCGTGGACCAGTTTCTGCAAACCTTGGATATGAAGAGCAAGGTATTTCTATGGACCGAGGCTACGTACTAGTTGACGATAAGTGCCGCACGAATGTGCCTGGTGTATGGGCAGTTGGCGATTTAATCCCAACTCTGCAACTAGCTCACGTTGGATTCGGTGAAGGAATTTTGGTTGCCGAAGAGATTGCAGGACTTAACCCTCGTCCAATTAATTACGACGGTGTTCCACGCGTTACATACTCTGAACCAGAAGTTGCCTCCGTTGGTCTAACAACAGCCCTTGCAAAAGAGCGCGGATACGATGTTGTTGAATTAAATTATGATTTAGCAGGAAATGGAAAGGCTCAAATTTTGCGCACAGCAGGTTCGGTTAAATTGGTTTCACAAAAAAATGGCCCAGTACTTGGTATTCACATGGTTGGTTCTCGAGTTGGAGAATTACTAGCTGAAGCCCAATTAATTTTTAACTGGGAAGCAAGTGCCGATGATGTTGCACCACTTATTCATGCACACCCAACACTGTCAGAAGCCATGGGAGAAGCACACATGGCACTCGCCGGTAAACCGCTTCATGCTCACGGATAATCTAGGGAGAAAACAATGACATTTTCAGTAACGATGCCAGCACTTGGCGAAAGCGTGACAGAAGGAACAGTCACACGTTGGTTAAAAGCCGAAGGTGATCACGTTGCTGTTGACGAACCGTTGCTAGAAGTTTCTACTGACAAAGTTGATACAGAAATTCCATCTCCTGTTGCAGGAACACTTCAAAAAATTGTAGTAGGCGTTGACCAAACAGTTGCAGTTGGTGCAGAACTTGCAGTAATTGCAGATGGAGCAGCAGCTCCCGTGGCAGCACCCGTTGCAGCGCCAGTTGTTGCGCAACCAGTTGTTGCGGCTCCACCAGTTGTAATTGCACCACCTGTTGCACCAGTTGTTACGGCGCCCCCGGTTGTCGTTGCTCCACCTGTTTTAGTTACACCAGTTGCAGCACCTGTTGCCACAGATCCTGATGCATACGTAACTCCAATTGTTAGAAAGTTAGCCTCAGAACTCGGAGTTAATCTCTCTTCGATTCAAGGTAGCGGAGTTGGCGGAAGAATCCGAAAAGAAGATGTCCAGGCAGCTGCAAAACCATCTGTAATTCAGAGCGCACCTGTTGCGCAATCTCCATCGCCATCTTTGGCACCAGTTGCAGCATCCCCATTGCGCGGAACAACCGTCACGATGTCACGTCTTCGTAAAGTAATCGCAGCGCGAATGGTTGAGTCATTACAAGTAAGCGCACAACTAACCACTGTCATTGAAGTTGATGTAACCAAGATTGCGCGTTTGCGAGATCGCGCGAAGGCTTCCTTTGAAGCTCGCGAAGGTGTGAAACTTACATTCCTTCCATTCTTTGCAGTTGCTGTCTGCGAAGCACTGAAAGTGCACCCTGTACTAAATTCATCCGTCGAAGGCGATCAAATTACTTATCACGGGGCAGAACACCTCGGAATTGCCGTAGACACAGAGCGTGGATTATTAGTTCCAGTTATTCATAGCGCTGGAGATTTAAATATGGGCGGCATCGCTCGCAAAATTTCAGATCTT
>CAITAV010000188.1 GCA_903890345.1 uncultured Actinomycetes bacterium | reverse complement strand
AGCGCTGTCATTTCATCGAGTGGATTTGAAACCACGATAATGACTGCATTCGGTGAATGTTTTGCAATATTTTCTGCAACTCCACGAACAATTCCTGCATTTACGCCGATGAGATCCATTCGACTCATGCCAGGTTTACGAGGTAAGCCTGCAGTTATTACAACCACATCGGAATTTGCTGTCGCTTCATATCCGGCGCCATCAGCACTAGTTGTTGCACCAATTATTTTTGTTTCGAATCCCTCGATCGAGCGAGATTGATTCATATCTAATGCCAAACCTTCTGGCTTACCCTCAAGAATGTCGGTCAATACAACTGTGTCGAATATGTTGTATTCAGCTAATCGCATCGCAGTTGTTGAACCATAAAAACCTGCACCGACGACGGTTACTTTGCCAGCCATGGATTGCATCCTTCTTTCAATATTCGATCCTAATAATGCCTTGATATCAAGATAACTCTACAACCCATGTGGCAGTGAAATTGCCAGGACGAAGAGTCCCACTGCAATTCCCACGGGGAAATAGAACTCAATCGTGCGTACATGCCGCGCAGGAAATGCAATTCCCAATGTTCCTAAGGCAATTAAAAGTGATCCGGATCGGACAAAACTCAGGGCACCTAAAATTACGCCAGCAACAACTAGTGCGTAACTAGCAATTTTGATTATTCGAGAATCTAAGAACACGCGTCTACAACATTCGTAACTAGCATCGCACGAGTCATCGGGCCAACTCCACCTGGCATTGGTGCAACAAATCCTGCTTTCTCCATTACATCTGGATGAACATCTCCAAGCAATCCTGCATCAGTTCGTGAAATTCCAACGTCAATAATTGCTGCGCCAGCCTTAATCATTGATGCATTAAGAAAGTGTGCCTGGCCAATTGCTGCAACAACAATGTCTGCATTACGTGTATGAAGTGACAAATCTTTAGTGCCTGTATGCGTCAACGTGACAGTCGCATTTTCTTGTTTGCGAGTTAATAACAAACCAAGTGGGCGACCAACTGTTAATCCACGACCGATGACAGTGACTTCAGCACCTTTAAGTGCAACGTTGTAATGCTGTAATAGCGCAACTATTCCACGTGGTGTGCACGGAAGTGGTGCGTCGTATCCAGCGACTAATCTTCCTAAATTCATTGGGTGTAATCCATCGGCATCTTTTGCTGGATCTATTGCTTCAAGAATTGCTTGAGTATCGATGCCTCGTGGCATCGGCAATTGCACAATATAACCAGTGCACTCTTTTGCATTGTTGAGGTCTTTAATCGCAGCCAAAATATCTGCTTGCGAAGCAGTATCTGGAAGATCTACACGAATTGAAGTAACACCAACTTCTTGGCAATCACGATGTTTGCCGCCAACGTATGAATGTGAACCTGGATCATCACCAACTAATACTGTGCCAAGTCCGGGTGTGATTCCCTTTTTCTTTAATTCAACTACGCGCACTGCTAAATCTTTCTTAATTGATGCAGCTAAAGCCTTGCCATCAAGAATCGTTGCGCTCATGTTCTTATCTTATTGGCATTTATGCGTGTGAGAAATGACGTGTGCCTGTGAAATATAAGCTGATTCCAGCCTGTTCTGCGGCTGCAATAACTTCCTCGTCTCGAACGCTTCCACCTGGTGAAACAACTGCGGAAATTCCTGCGCTAATCAATATTTGTAAACCGTCGGCAAATGGGAAAAAAGCATCGCTTGAAGCAACACTTCCTGCAGCACGAATTCCTGCACGCTTTACTGCAAGTTCGGCGCTATCAACTCGATTGACCTGACCCATACCAACGCCAACACTTGCACCATCTTTCGCTAACAAAATTGCATTGCTCTTCACTGCTCGAACAGCGCGCCATGCAAATTCAAGATCCTTCAATGCTTGTGAACCAACTTGTGGTCCTGCGACTAACTTCCATGACGATGGCGAATCACCCGGAGCAGTTAAGGAATCTGCCTGTTGCAGCAAAATACCGCCGCTAACAGGCCGCATTTCAATTGAATCTAATTTTGTTACTTCACATTGCACAATACGAATGGAGGGTTTTTGGCTGAGAATTTCGAGTGCCACACTTTCATAACCTGGTGCAATGAGAACTTCAGTAAATATCTCTGACAAAGCTTGGGCCAACTCTGTGGTCACAATTCGATTGGCAGCTACTACTCCCCCGAATGCCGAAACCGGATCACATTCATGTGCCTTTGAATAAGCAGTTGCAATATCTTTTCCAATTGCAATTCCACATGGATTTGCATGCTTGATTATTGCTACACACGGTTCTGTGTGGTCAAATGCCGCACGCCATGCAGCATCTGCATCTGTGTAATTATTAAATGACATTTCCTTGCCGTGCAATTGTTTGGAATCAACAATTCCAGCTGGGCCGCCACTATAAATCGCTGCAGATTGATGCGGATTTTCTCCGTAACGCAGGATATTTTCTTGCTTAAAGATTCTTCCGAACCACTCTGGTAATACTGAATTTTGATTACGACCAAGCCAGTTAGCAATCGTTAAGTCATATTCGGCTGTAGTTCTAAATACTTCTAACGCCAAATTTTGACGCTCTTGTGCGCTAAAGCCCCCCGCAGAAATTGCCGCAATTAATTGATCGTATTGATCTGTCTTACAGATGACCGCGACTGAGCCATGATTTTTTGCCGCTCCCCGCAGCATTGATGGACCACCTATATCGATTTGTTCGATGCTTTCTTCAAAAGATGCACCTGATGCAATTGTTTCGGCGAATGGATAGAGATTGATAATAACTAAGTCGAATGCTTCAATACCTAAATCTTTTATTGCCAACATGTGCTCGGGATTACTCTGATCTGCAAGAATTCCAGAGTGAATTATTGGGTGCAAAGTTTTTACTCTTCCTCCCATTATTTCTGGAAATCCAGTGACTGTACTTACTTCAGTAACCGCAACTCCCGCAGCAGCAAGAGTTTTCGCCGTTGAACCTGTTGAAACAATTTGAATTCCGGCAGCACTAAGAATTTTGCCTATTTCTTCTAAACGATTCTTGTCATAAACACTAATGAGTGCTCTGTGAATTTTTTTACGATCACTCATCTGAATTCTCCATTGATGACAATAAATCTGAAATGGTCGCAACTATGAGACCGCGTTCAACAATCTTAATGCGCTCATGCAATACCGCTTCGGTATCGTCGGCTAAAACTTGCACTTCCTGCTGAGCAATGACTTTTCCGGTATCTATTCCCGAGTCGACCCAATGAATTGTTGCTCCCGTTACTGAAGCTTTGGCAGCCAGTGCATCTCTCACAGCATGAGCGCCTGGAAACTTTGGCAAAAGCGCAGGATGGCTATTGATTACCTTAAATGTTGAAATAAATTCAGGTGCCAGAATTCGCATAAATCCAGCGCTGACAACAAGTGAGGGATTTAGAGATTGCGCAATCAAGAAAAGTTCTGAATCCCAACTTTTTCGATCACTGCTCATGGGGTGAGTAATTATTGGAATTTCGAGTACGGCGCACTTTGCGACAACTTGCGCATCTGGCTGATCGGTTAAGACACCGATTACGTTGCCAGAAATTTCCCCGCTTTGCGTTGCCACAATTATGGCTTCGGCGAGTGAACCTGTGCCAGATGCCAAAATTAGAATGTTTCTACTCATTTATTTTTGCCTTGCGAGTAGGTAGCGATATTTGCGGAATGAATATCGCTAAGGCGATTCCGATTCCCATCTCAACTGCAACGCTGAGGGGAAATTTCCATAACGAAGGACCGACTGCAGACATTTCTTGAGTGAGCAAGGATCCACTTGCAAAATAAGCTAGAAGAAAAATAAGAGAAACACTTACAAAATAACTTTGCCACAAAACTCTGGTACTTGATGTAATTGTCCAACTTGCTAATAATGCGCCAGCCATTACAAAGAAAAATATTGAAAATAAGAATTGTGGATATTCCGTGCTGGGAAGCGCTCCAAGAATAGGTAGAGCAGGAATTTGTGCCACGCTATGTTCTAGTGGTGAAACTAATGTGTTTGCACCAACTCCAAATCCAGTGCCGCTCAAATACGCCATTGATGAAACTGCTGCATTTGGTAAGTAAACAATGTTGATTAATAGGAGTAAGAACCCGCCGAAGATTCCTGGTCGCAAAACCGTAATTAAATCCTTAACAGTTGAAAGATGAATGAAGCATGAAAAGGCTAGGAATAAGGCGCTAACCCCAAGAAGGAGTGCAACTATGCGAGTGCCAAAGTTTAAAGGTTGGGTAAGTGTGACTTTTTTACCCACCGTTAAGGTTGTGAGATAAACGGCCGGAATTAGAATTGCAATTGCTAAATACCAAACCGGACGAATTGCCCCTGTCTTTGAGGCAAGTATTAAGAGCTCAGCGATAAGACAGTAGATTATTGTGAAGTGAGCACGGGCAATATTTACTAAATGAGTATCTTTATCCAGTTTTTCAACAACACGTGCAAATGAACTTCTGATTGCCAAAAATGGAAAGAGTAAACCGCCCAGCGGTAAGTAAGAAAGAAAACCTTCGACTGCTGCAGGTGGCAAGCTCAATGCAAATGGGATGTGATGAATACCAAACCAGACCCACATCGCTGCGCGAATTGGATCTGAAGTATTTCCGGTAATACTTCCGGCGGTTGCCCATGCAATCAGAGTTAAGAATGAAATTGGAAGTAGTACAAGTGCGATGCTACGAAGAACTTGTGACAACGAGACCCACAGGACACGTTGAAACATGTGAATCAGCGCCCCAATATTGCGCGCATTAATTGCGCGCTCTCACTTGGTGTTTTGCCTACTTTGACCCCGGCAGCTTCAAGTGCATCTTTCTTACCTTGTGCTGTTCCCGAAGATCCAGAAACTATTGCACCAGCATGCCCCATTGTTTTTCCTTCAGGAGCTGTAAATCCTGCAACGTAACCCACAACTGGTTTAGTGACATATTCGCTAATAAATGCAGCCGCACGTTCTTCCGCATCACCACCAATTTCACCGATCATCACAATTGCTTTCGTATCAGGATCATCTTGAAACGCGCGCAAGCAATCAATGTGCGTTGTACCTATAACTGGATCTCCACCAATTCCTACGGCAGTGCTAAAGCCAATATCTCGTAATTCGTACATCATCTGATACGTCAATGTTCCTGACTTTGAAACTAAACCAATTGGTCCGCTCTTCGTAATGTCTGCAGGAATGATTCCAACATTTGATTTACCAGGGCTAATTAGTCCAGGACAATTTGGTCCAATAATTCGAGTGGTTCCTTTACTTTCTGCGTGAGCATAAAAACTTGCCGAATCATGAACCGGAATTCCTTCAGTAATTACAACAACGAGTGGCATAGCCGCATCAATTGCATCAATGACTGCTGCCTTTGCAAATTTTGGTGGAACAAATACAACTGAAGTGTTTGCACCTGTTGCACTCATAGCTTCTGCAACAGTGTTGAAGACTGGCAAAGTATGCCCATCAATATCAACACTTTGCCCACCTTTGCCAGGTGTCACGCCGCCAACGATTTTTGTTCCGGATGCAAGCATGCGCTTTGTGTGTTTAGTTCCTTCAGCGCCCGTCATTCCCTGAACTATGACGACACTTTTTTCATTAATGAAAATAGACATTACTTGGCCGCCAATTCTGCAGCACGATTTGCTGCACCATCCATGGTGTCTACTTGTTCAATAAGTGGGTGAGCTGCTGCTTTCAAAATTGCACGACCTTCAATAACGTTATTTCCATCTAAGCGAACAACGATTGGCTTTGTAGCTTTAGGGCCAAGTAATTCGAGCGCCTGAACAATTCCGTTTGCAACTGCGTCACACGCAGTAATCCCACCAAATACATTTACAAAAACACTCTTTACGTCGGTATCACCCAAAATGATTGAAAGCCCATCAGCCATCACTTGTGCTGATGCTCCGCCACCAATGTCTAAGAAGTTCGCAGGACGTACTCCGCCAAATTTTTCACCAGCATATGCAACGACATCAAGAGTGCTCATTACGAGTCCAGCGCCATTACCAATAATTCCAACTTGGCCATCAAGTTTTACGTAGTTGAGATCTTTTTCTTTTGCTGCGGCTTCTAAGGCATTAGTTTCTGCATGATCAATGAGAGCTTCGTGATCAGGATGTCTAAATCCAGCATTGTCATCTAAAGTTACTTTGCCATCTAGGGCAATTATTTTTCCATCAACAGTTTTTACCAATGGATTTATCTCCACAAGAGTTGCGTCTTCGGATTGGAAAACCTTCCAGAGAGTTAATAGAACTTCTTCGACTTGTGGTGCAACATCTGCAGGAAAAGCTGCTGCGGTGATGATTTCCTTTGCCTTAGCCGGTGTTATTCCAATATTTGCATCAACTGGGATTTTGGCAAGTTTTTCTGGTGCGGTGTGAGCAACTTCTTCGATATCCATTCCACCCGAAACAGAAGCCATTACTAAGAATGTGCGGTTCGAGCGATCTAACAAAATTGCTAAGTAATATTCAGATTCAATGGGCGCAGCTTGCGCAATCATCACAGTTCGAACTGTGTGACCTTTGATATCCATTCCAAGTATTGCGCCTGCTTTTTCTTTTGCTTCATCAGCATCAGCAGCAACTTTTACGCCACCAGCTTTTCCACGACCGCCAACTTTTACTTGAGCCTTTACAACGACTTTGCCACCAATTTTTGCTGCAGCATCATGAGCTTGTTCTGAAGTAGTTGCGATAGCTGCTGCGAGTACAGGAACTCCGTATTTTTCAAAGAGATCTCGAGCTTGGTATTCAAAGAGATCCACAAAAAACTCCAGTCATATCGTAAAAAGTATTTGCTAATACTAGAGCTTCTCAACTGGTGCATATCGCAGCAGTAATCGCTTTTCACCGTACTGCCCGAAGTTTATGGTGGCTTCTGACTTATCTCCTTCACCTGCAATAGCCACAACAGTTCCGAGTCCGAATGTGTCATGTGACACACGCTCACCCACTGCTAATTGCATTGCAGTGCTTTTCTTTCCTGTTGCTCGAGGTGGCGCCGTTGTTGCAACTCGTGGCTTACGAGTTAGCGATGGAGAGAGCGATGATGTTCCGCCTTGGTTTCGCCATTCGATAACGCCTTCCGGAATCTCATCTAGAAAACGTGAAGCAGGGTTATATGTTGGTGATCCCCAAGATGATCGATATTCGGCGCGCGAAATATAAAGTCTTTTTTCTGCGCGAGTAAGTCCGACATAAGCCAAACGACGTTCTTCTTCAATCTCATCTTTCTCACCCAATGTTCGTGAGTGCGGAAAGATTCCATCTTCCATTCCAGTAAGAAATACAGTGGGAAATTCCAAACCTTTTGCAGTGTGAAGTGTCATGAGCGTTACGACGCCACCATGGTCTTCACCTTCCGGAATTTCATCGGCATCTGCAACAAGTGAGACTTTTTCTAAGAAACCAGCAAGTGATATTTCTTCATCTTCGCCCAGTTCGTCAAATGGTCTTTCTTCATACTCCATAGAAACTGCTACGAGTTCTTTAAGGTTTTCAACCCGTACCTCATCTTGTGGATCAGTACTCGAAGATAATTCGGAAAGTAATCCTGATTGTTCAAGAATTGCTTCGATAATTACGGAAGGTCGAGTCTTGGCCTCAACCAATGTGCGAAGTGCAATCATCATAGATACAAATTCTTTTACAGATTGTGCGGCGCGATTCGGCATATCTGGTGCTTGATCGCATTGAGACAAGCCACTCCAGAATGAAAGATTATTTGTTTGTGCATACAGATCCACACATTCAATTGCACGATCACCAATTCCGCGCTTTGGAACATTGATAATTCTTCGAAGAGATATCTCATCTGCCAGATTCGCTAAGACGCGTAAGTAAGCCAAGAGATCTTTAATTTCTTTTCGCTCGTAGAAGCGAAGGCCACCCACGACTTTGTATGGCAGCGCAGAGCGCATGAAAACTTCTTCAAATACGCGAGACTGGGCGTTCGTGCGATAAAAAATTGCAGTATCACCGGGCTCAGATTGGCCGCTTCGTTGCAATTCGCGAATTTCATCTTTAATAAATTCCGCTTCATCATGTTCGGACTCTGCAACATATCCGACCAGTGGAGCACCAGCACCTTCTTCGGACCACAAATTCTTTTCTTTACGACTTTCATTCTTAGTGATCACCGCATTGGCTGCTGAGAGAATATTCTGTGTTGAGCGATAATTTTGTTCGAGTAAAACGGTTGTCGCATTTGGGTAATCCAATTCGAATTGCAGGATGTTACGAATCGTTGCGCCACGGAAACCATAAATTGATTGGTCAGCATCGCCGACTACGCATAATTCAGCTGGCGGTAAGCCCTCCTGGGCATTTCCAACTAACTCTTTTACCAATATGTACTGAGCATGATTCGTGTCCTGATACTCATCAACGAGAACGTGCTTAAATCGTGAACGTAATCGAGCCTTTGCTTCAGGGAATTTCTGAATTACTTCGACTGTTTTTAGAATCAGGTCATCAAAGTCCATTGCATTGGCTTGTTGTAATCTGCGTTGATAAATACTGTAAACATCTGCAACAACCTCTTCAAATTGATTCTTAGTTGCGTTGACGTAGTCATGTGGCCCCATCAATTCATTTTTTGCATTAGAAATAATTGATTGAAATTGACGAGCTGGATAACGCTTCGGATCCAAGTTGAGTTCTTTTGCAACAATTGTGATGAGCCGCAAGCTATCTGCAGAGTCATAAATGCTAAATGAATTTCCATAACCTAGCCGCACTGCCTCTTGCCTCAATAACCGAACACATGCTGAGTGAAATGTTGAAACCCACATAGATTTTGCAACGGGACCTACTAAGGCTGCAACTCGATCTTTCATTTCGCCCGCGGCTTTATTGGTAAATGTAATTGCCAAAATTTCATAAGGTGCAACACCTCGTCGAGCCATGAGATATGCAATTCTGCGAGTAAGAACGCGAGTTTTTCCAGAACCAGCACCTGCGACTACAAGAAGCGGTCCGCCACTATGAATAACAGCTGCTTGCTGTTGCGGATTAAGCCCTTCTAGTAAGGGGTCGGTACTTTCCATGGCGGTGAGTCTATTAGGCTTGCGATATGGAACCGATCGCCGATAGCGAAATCAAGCGCGTACTTGTTATTAACGCCCACCCCGATGATTCAGATTTTGGAGCATCCGGAACAATTGCACAGTGGGTTAAAAAAGGAATACAAGTTTCATACGTGTTCTGCACAAACGGAGATCAAGGTGGCGAAGAATCTGGTATCGCTAAAGAAGATATGCCAGAAGTTCGCCAACGTGAACAGCGCGAAGCAGGAGCAGTAATTGGCGTTACAGATATTACGTTTTTAAATTATGTAGATGGTCACCTTGAAGCAACGATTGCACTTCGAAAAGATATTGTGCGCCAAATTCGCCGCGTTCAACCAGATCGAATGCTGTGCCAGAGCCCAGAAAGAAATTGGGAGCGTATTGGCGCTAGCCATCCAGATCACTTAGCCGCGGGTGAAGCAGCAATTCAGGCTGTCTATCCAGATGCGCGTAATCCCTTTGCCTTTACAGATTTACTGGAAAAAGAAAACCTAAAACCTTGGCGAGTGCGTGAAGTTTGGGTAATGGGCTTTGCTCAACCTGATTACTTTGTTGATGTTACTGAAACTTTTGATCTGAAAATGAAAGCTCTGCATGCTCATGCATCTCAAACTTCGCACAATCCAGATTTAGATAAAATGGT
>CAITAV010000187.1 GCA_903890345.1 uncultured Actinomycetes bacterium | reverse complement strand
GAAATCAGGCGATGCATTTGCACGCTTTGGTCGCATCACAATTTGGGATCAAGAAAAAGCGATGGTCTCTGAAGGTGTTATTTCAACAAGTGGTGAAGTTCAGAGTTACAAGGAAATTCCTGGAGCAAAAGCTCCAGTGCTCGCGGTTGAATCAGACCGCGCAATTGAAATAGCGCGCAAAGATCAGAGAGTTATTGACGCTCTTAAGAAGCGCGGAATTAACTCTGCCAATGATGTTCACATGGAAACCTGGCCAATCGGTGCAAAGATTCCTGATTACATCGATGATGGTCGCCGTGTTATCTGGACACCGATGTGGCACAAGCGCGATAAAGATGGAAACTTTTATGCACACCCAATCAATGGTCTGCATGCAATTGTTGATATCGATAAGTTCGAAGTTGTTGGCATTGAAGATGATGAACAAACCCCGATTCCACAAACTCCTGGTCCATACCGCGAATCACAACAGGAATCACTTGTTCACTTAAAAGAATTATCTATTCATCAACCAGAGGGTCCTTCTTTTACAGTTAACGGTTGGCGCATTGATTGGGAACGTTGGAACTTCCGTGTGGGCTTCGACCAACGCGAAGGCCTTGTAATTCACGATGTTCGTTTTAATGACAATGGCAACGAACGCAAGATTGCGCACCGTTTATCTATTGCTGAACTCGTTATTCCATACGGAGATCCAAGCCAAGGCGCATATCGAAAGAACGCTTTTGATACAGGCGAATACGGCCTTGGAAACTTCACTAATTCACTGACCCTAGGTTGCGATTGTTTAGGCGAGATTGTTTATCTAGACGCTGCTGTCACCGAAGGTGATGGAAAAGTTCGCGAAATTAAGAACGCTATATGTATGCACGAAGAAGACTTCGGAATTCTATGGAAGCACGTTGATATTGATGGACACCCAGAAGTGCGCCGTAGTCGCCGCTTCGTTCTCTCTTCAATTGTTACCGTAAACAATTACGAATACGGGTACTACTGGTATTTCTACCAAGATGGATCAATCGAATTCGAAGCAAAGCTCACGGGAATTCTTTTAACACTCGGTGATAATCCGCATGCAGATCATCCATCTGCAACTGAGATCGAACCTGGTTTGTATGCGCCGTATCACCAACATGTTTTCTGTGCGCGTCTTGATTTAGATGTTGATGGACCAAATAACAGCGTTGTTGAAGTTGATTCATTCGCGCACCCTATGGGACCTAAGAATCCACATGGTGGAGCATTTGAAACGAGTGAGACAGTATTTAAAGATGAGAAGAGTGCACAACGTCTCTATGACTTAATGAAGTCTCGTTACTGGAAAGTTGTTAACCCAAATAAGAAAAACCATATGGGCAAACCAGTTGGTTACAAACTTATAACTGGCGGAAACTCTTATCCATTTACACTTCCAGAATCAGTATTAGGTAAGCGCGCAGGATTTATGTATCAACATCTTTGGGTAACTAAGAACACCGAAGAAGAGAGATACCCAGCTGGTGATTATCCGTTCCAACATCCAGGTGGAGATGGCTTGCCACGTTGGACACAAGCAAATCGATCAATTGAAAATACAGATGTTGTCATGTGGTACGTCTTTGGTCTCAATCACATTCCACGCATTGAAGATTGGCCAGTAATGCCAGTTGAAAGATTGGGTTTTACGTTAAAACCAATGGGATTCTTTAAGCGCACACCGGCGATGGATGTTGCTCCAAATAAAGCGGTTTGCGGTTGTGGCAGTAATTGCAATTGCGGACACTAATTAATAATTAGTCGTCGTCTTCTTCGTCGCCCTCACGGTGATCTCCACGCTTGCGATGATCGCCATCTTCAAATTCGTCATCATCATCTCCACCAGTTGGTGGAAGCGGTGGTGTAGCTATTGAAGGTTTAACTGGCGCAACATTTGAAGTAATTGATGGCGTTACTGAAGGAGCAGCCGATGCTGTTGCAACAGTTTCTGTTTCTTTGGCGATTGCAGGTGGTTCATTGCTTGTCTGTGCGAAAACCACACCGGCGCCGATTGCCAATAAAGGGATCGCAAGTGCGAAAGATCGAAACCCTCGCTTCACTTTGAAGTGAGTTTTGCCACCATCTTTTTCTGCGAGTTCGAACCATTCAGGCTTATTCATAGAAGCAGATTAAGCCTTCTTCCTTTGAAGATTCTGTGAAGCGAGAAAAATTATGGCGGGTAATCTATGACAGTGAGCACATTTACCGCTGTCGAACAAGGACGCGGCTATTTAGATTTAATGAAATTACGAGTTGTTGAATTATTACTCGTGACGACAGTGCCAGCACTCGTTTTAGCTGAAGGCAAACTTCCTGGATTAGTTGTGACCGCTGCATCAATTATTGGTGGAACTTTGGCGGCAGGGGCAGCGAATGCGTACAACATGATCATTGAAAGTGATATCGATAAGTTAATGGCGCGTACTTCAAAGCGTCCATTGGTTACTGGTGTTTTATCTAAAGTGCAGGCAACAATATTTGCAACGATTGTTGCAATTCTTTCCTTAGTTATCTTTTGGGTGTTTACAACTCCCCTTGCAACACTATTAACCCTTGTTGCAATTGTTTTTTACGTGGTTGTTTATACGATGGGATTAAAGCGTCGTACTGCACAGAACATTGTGTGGGGTGGCGCAGCGGGTTGTATGCCGGTATTTATTGGATGGGCTGCAGTTACTAATTCACTTTCCTGGACAGCAGTTGCTTTCTTCATGGTGATTTTCTTCTGGACTCCACCACATTTTTGGGCATTAGCAATTAAGTACAAAGATGATTACGCGGCAGCAAATATTCCGATGTTGCCGGTGGTTGCTACACGCAATCGCGTGCACCAGGAAATGTGGCTGCATACAGTTGCGATGATCGTTTCATCCATTGCGCTGATTCGTTTTGCGGATCTGCAGTTGTGGGCACTGATTTTAACTATTGGTCTTGGACTTGTATTTGCGGGGCAGTTACTTCAATTGCGCGAGCAGACTCCGGATTACACAAAGGTTGCTGGAAAGATTTTTCAGTGGTCGATTACGTATTTGAGTTTGTTATCGGTATTGCTAGTTGTTGCTCAGCTATTAAAAGCTTGAGTTAAATCTTTAATTAAGTCAGTGCTTGCTTCTAAGCCGACTGATAAACGCAATACAGATGGAGTAATTCCCATCTCTGCCTGAACATCTGGACTTAAACGTTTGTGTGTTGTCGATGCTGGGTGAGTAATAAGTGTCTTGCTATCACCATGATT
>CAITAV010000186.1 GCA_903890345.1 uncultured Actinomycetes bacterium | reverse complement strand
TGGAGCTCGGTCTCGTCACTCATTGGTGTAACTCTTGTAATTGCTTATTTTTCTTTGGTGTTTGGTGAACTAGTTCCCAAGCGATTGGCCTTGTTTCGCACCGAACAAATTTCACTCGCATCTGCACCAATTATCGATGTCGTCGCAACTCTATTTCGACCAATTATTTGGTTGTTATCGCACTCAACTGACCTAGTCGTTCGAATCTTCGGTGTTGATCCGAAAGAACAACGCAGTGCGATGTCTGAAGAAGAATTATTGGATCTAGTCGCAGGCCATGCTGCTTTAACCGATGAAGAACGTGACATCGTTGAAGAAGTATTTAACGCATCCGAACGACAAATCCATGAACTCATGGTGCCTCGCACAGAGGTTGATTTTATGGATGCATCTTTGACGATTTCTAAAGCAATCGCGCTCGCAGTCGATAAAGCACACTCTCGCTACCCAGTTGTTCGTGGTTCTACGGATGAAGTAATTGGATTCATTCACGTTCGCGATTTGCTAGACACATCATTGGTATCAACCGGCGGAAAAGTACAAGAGCTCGTGAGAAATATTATGTTCTTGCCAGGTACAAAAGGTGTACTTCCTGCACTCACTGAAATGCGAAATCAGAGACAACACCTTGCGATTGTTCTAGATGAATACGGTGGAACCGACGGAATTATTACTATGGAAGATCTTGTTGAATGCCTCGTTGGAGATATTCGAGATGAGTATGACTCCGACGACATGGAAGTTCAGATCGAATCGCACACCGGAGATTTTGAAGTTGATGGTCTTATTTCGATTGAAGACTTGTGCGAACAAACTGGACTTGAAATTCCAGAAGGTCCATACGAAACTGCCAGTGGATTTGTGATGCACGTCCTTGGTCGAATTCCAGCACTAAATGATGTTGTCAGCATTAATGGATTAAGAATTACGGTTTTAACTCTAGAAGGTAAGCGAGCAGGTCAGTTATTGATCTCTCGAAACGCCTAGTTCGTGCGAGAATTGAGACCATGAGCACCAAGCGAGTTCTCTCAGGCATTCAGCCAACTAGTGACTCCTTTCATCTTGGCAATTATCTAGGCGCCGTTAAGCAATGGGTTGAATTACAAGATGGCCATGATGCCTTTTATTGCATAGTGGACTTGCATGCATTAACAGTTGAAACAGATCCTGCATTGATGCGCAAAAGAACTTTGGTTTCTGCTGCCCAATTACTGGCACTTGGTATCTCACCTGAAAAATCCACACTCTTTGTTCAGTCACAAGTTCCAGAACATAATCAATTAGCGTGGATCATGGAGTGCATTACAGGATTTGGTGAAGCTAGCCGAATGACGCAATTTAAAGATCGAACAGCAAAAGGCGGATCTGATTCTACAAAAGTAGGAGTATTTACATATCCAATGTTGATGGCTGCAGATATTTTGTTATATCAAGCAGATTTAGTTCCGGTTGGTGAAGACCAGCGTCAACATATTGAACTTACAAGAGATTTAGCGGAACGATTTAATTCACGTTACGGGACAACTTTTAATATCCCATCAGGATTCATCCTTAAGCAAGGTGCCAAGATTTATGATTTGCAGAATCCAACTGCAAAAATGAGTAAGTCCGCAGACTCTGTCGCAGGCCTCATTGAGATCCTTGATTCTCCAGAAGTTAATGCCAAGAAAATTAAGTCAGCAGTGACTGATGCTGGGCGCGAAATAAAATTTGATGAAAAAGAAAAACCTGGAGTAAGTAATTTATTAACAATTCATAGCGCGCTATCAGGGCAAAAAATTACTGATCTTGAAAATCATTTTTCAGGTAAGGGCTATGGCGACCTCAAAGGCGAAGTGGCTGATGTCGTTGTGGAATATCTCAAACCAATACGCGAAAGAACTCTCGAGTTGTTATCCGATGAGTCGCATTTGCTCACAATGCTCTCAAAAGGCGCAGCAAAGGCCCATGAAGTCTCATCCACAACCCTTGCAAAGGCGTACTCCAACTTGGGTTTAGTGCGCTAAGAAGCATCAGAGTTTCAACTTAAGGTTTAGAGTTTAGATAAGTAAATCGTGCTGCAAAACGGCGCCACAAACACTTCTACGATTTTTGGGTTTCTGCTCCTAAAAATACTAGGCTCGCCCCTAACGACAACCCCCTTGGTTATATGTACAAAACATAAAACCGGGATCCCTTGGAGGAAAATTGAAGAAGTCAATTCGCATTGCGGCTCTCGTCGCAGCTGCAACTCTTGCAGCTGGTGCACTTGTTGCTCCAACTGCAAACGCAGCAGGCAAAGTAAAGGCAGCAATTGCCTACGACATCGGTGGACGTGGCGATAAGTCATTCAATGACTCAGCTGCAGCCGGTCTCGACATGGCTAAGAAAAAGTTTGGTGCAACTGTTAAAGAAGTAACAGTTACACAAGGAACAGACTCAGAGCGTGAAGACAAACTACGTCTTCTAGCAAAAGCTGGTTACAACCCGATCATCGCAGTTGGTTTCCTCTATGCAGGACCACTCAAGAAGGTTGCAACTGAATATCCTAAGATCCAATTCGCAATCGTTGATGATTCATCAGTTGCACTTCCAAACGTTTCATCACTCGTATTCGCTGAAGAGCAAGGTTCATACCTAGCTGGCGTAGCTGCTGCACTTGCATCAGTAACTGGTGAAATCGGATACATCGGCGGCGTACGTATTCCACTACTTCAGAAGTTTGAAGCTGGATTCGTTGCAGGTGTGAAGGCAACAGATAAGAACGCAACAGTTGACGTTAAGTACGTTACAGAGCCACCTGACTTCGGTGGATTCAATGACCCAGCGAAAGCAAAGGTTATTGCTAACGGAATGATCGATAAGGGTATCGATGTTATTTACTCAGCAGCAGGCGGTTCAGGTGCGGGTAACTTCGCAGCTGCAGTTGATTCTGCTAAGTACGGTAACAAGGTATGGACAATCGGTGTTGACTCTGATCAGTACCTCACAGCATCAGCAGCAGAACAGAAGAACATGCTTACATCAATGCTAAAGCGCGTTGACAATGCTGTTTACGATGTTCTTGCAGCAGCAAGTGCTGGCAAGAAGGTTAATGATTCACTAGGTGGCGGAGCATTTGGCCGTACCTATGGCTTGAAGCTTGGTGGAGTTGGAGTTTCATACTCTGGCGGATACATCAACAAGTACAAGTCAAAGATTGATGCAGCTGCTAAGGCAATTACTGCTGGAAAAATTAAGGTACCAACAACTCCAGCGAAGTAAGTCAAAGCACAGCAGTAAATCTGTAAAAACTTAATAAAAGTAGTGGCGCTCGGTCTGAAAGTGGAGTTAGATTCACTTATTGGACCGAGCGCTTCTCTTTGGCGCTAGCCAACGAATATGAATGGGAGACTTTTGCAGTGGCGATAGCAGTTGAGCTTCGACATATAAGCAAAAGATTTCCTGGGGTAGTCGCAAATAAAGACGTCTCCATAAAGGTTGAATCTGGATCAGTGCACGCCCTCATTGGTGAAAATGGCGCTGGTAAATCAACTGTTATGAAAATTTTGTACGGAATGCAACGCCCAGATAGCGGCGAAATATTGGTTGCCGGAAAAACTGTTCACTTTAAGAAACCTGCCGATTCAATTGATGCCGGCATCGGAATGGTTCACCAACACTTTATGTTGGCTGATAACTTCACAGTGTTAGAAAACATCGTTCTTGGATACGAACCATCACATGGTGGAGTCATAGATTTCAATCAAGCACGTACAAAGATTAATGAAATGGCTGCGGCCTATGGCCTCACGGTTGACCCTGATGCGCTCGTTGCAGATTTAGGCGTTGGTCAACGTCAACGTGTAGAAATTCTCAAGGTTTTATACCGCGGAGCAAAGATCCTGATCTTTGATGAACCAACAGCTGTGCTTGTCCCACAAGAAGTTGATGAGCTGTTCCAAGCGCTGCAAGGTCTGCGCAAAGAAGGCTTAACGGTTATTTTCATTACCCACAAACTTGATGAAGTTTTGCGAGTAGCAGATGACGTCACAGTTATTCGGGCAGGTTCCACAGTGGCTGAAGTTAAAGCCTCTGGTGTTAGTGCTAAAAAGTTAGCAGAACTCATGGTT
>CAITAV010000185.1 GCA_903890345.1 uncultured Actinomycetes bacterium | reverse complement strand
ATAATTTTGAAGGGCGATATTCCAAACCCAATTAATCGACCAGATGGTTGTGCATTTAATCCACGGTGCCCAAAGGCGCAAGATATCTGTAGAACCAAGGCACCAGAGTTATTACAAGTTGGCACAAGGCAAGTCGCCTGCCATTTTCCAGAATAATCTGCCCGCAGACAAGAAAAGAGAAAGAGAACAATGACAACTCCCACAGTAAAGATAAGTAAAGATCAACACGTATGGGCATTTGATTCTGCAATGCAGCCAGTTGTCACCGTTGATCCGGGGACCGTCATTGAAATTGAAACATGGGATTGTTTTACCGGCCAAGTACAGAGTGAAAATGACACTATTGCCCAACTTGATTTAAATCGCGTAAATAGCGCAACGGGCCCAATAGCTGTAAAAGGTGCCGAACCTGGTGACTCTCTATCCGTAACATTTATTGATATCAAACCAGGACCACAGGGTGCCGCAATGGTAATTCCTGAGTGGGGACAACTTGTTGAACACTGTAAGTCGCCAACAACTCGTATCTTTAAAGTAAAAGATGGCATCATCACGATGAATGACAAAGTTTCATTTCCAACACGTCCCATGTTCGGAGTTGTTGGTGTCGCACCTGCAGAAGGAGTGATTCCTACTTTCTTAGCTGATCGTCACGGTGGAAATATGGATGATCACCAAAATGGAATCGGCGCAACGCTACACATGCCAGTTTTCCAACCAGGTGGAATGCTTGCAATTGGTGACATGCATGCATCAATGGGTGACGGCGAAATTTCTGGAACAGGCGTTGAAATCGGTGGAACAGCCACAATTAAAGTAGATCTCATAAAAGGCAAGCACGGTGGATGGCCAATTACTGAACACGCTGATTCCTGGTACACGCACGGAACGCATGCGGACAGTATTGACGCGGCACTTAAGAACGCCTGCGAAGAAGCTGCGAAATTACTTGTTGATCAGTGGGGTTTCACAATGGAAGATGCGTTTATCTTCTTATCTGTGGCTGGTGACTTGGGTATTGCTCAGTACTGCCATCCATCACCAGGAAGTGTTATTGCGCGCATGCGAGTTCCAAAGATCTCTGCATGCCCACGACCTTTTAAGGTCTAACTAGCGGGGGATAGGTGTTCGTGGATTGCAATCCATGAGCCGTTAACTAATTCAAAGACAATAGTTTCGCGTTCTGCCACAGTGTCCACGCCATCATTGGTGGAAATATCAGTAGAAACGTTGTGAGTAAAAATCGCAACGTTATCGCCCACAAGTTTTATATCTTGATCTGTGCTTCTGCAAGCCAAAACTTTGAAGTTCATCTCTGCTTCCCATGTTTTCCAAAGATCTTCATAAGCTTTACGGGATTTCAAACGTTCAGTGTGTGTGTAGAAGATGAAGTCCGCAGATTCACTAAAGCATGCAAAGTATTCTTTGACGCGAGCAGAACCAAAATGTCCCACGAGGTCGGCTGCTGTCTTCTTCACATCATCTGTGGCGCTCATATTTTCCTTTTTCTACTCTGCGGTATGCGTGGACTTTCCTAAAAGTCTAGGTAAATCTAGGTCAATGTGGGTGAAAAAAGAAGAAAATCCTGTACCTTTTTTCCACGTTGATTACGAATTAATCACCCGGATGGAGAAATGAATGAGCAGTAATAACAAGCCAAAGATGACCGAAGTTGAATCCTTCGGCGTTGAATCAATTCCCGCAAAAGATCGCACATCAACCCCAATGGATCTTTTCCGAATTGCATTCGGTGGCGCAAATAGCTTTGCAACTGTGTTGCTCGGCGCATTCCCAATCTTT
>CAITAV010000184.1 GCA_903890345.1 uncultured Actinomycetes bacterium | reverse complement strand
CTTAACTTTTGTAACTCTGCAGGAATGGGATTCAGAAACTGTTCATGTTGGTAAGCATCATGCGATCGTGGACAAAGATGCGAATTTTAGATCTATCACGGTCACTATTGGTGGCTCTGTTGTTCGTCTTCTTCCTACAGTTGAATTCACCGGGCCTGGTGCAGATGCTCAATTGTTTGGGGTTTACTTTGCAACCGCTGGCCAGTTTTTTGAACATCGCATATTCGTCGATCATTGTGTTCCTAATGCGAAATCTCGCGTTAATTTCAAGGGTGCTTTGTCGGGGGATAAGGCACACACCGTTTGGATTGGCGATGTATTCATTCGTGCCAATGCCGAAGGAACCGACACCTACGAACTCAATCGAAATCTTTTGCTTACAGATGGTGCCCGCGCCGATTCTGTACCCAACTTAGAAATCGAAACTGGCGAAATCGTTGGAGCGGGTCACGCAAGTACTACTGGTCGCTTTGATGATGAACAGCTTTTCTATTTGATGTCACGCGGTATTTCAGTTGAAGACGCTCGACGTTTAGTTGTCCGCGGTTTCTTTAATGAGATTATTACTGAAATTGGCGATGATGAAATTCAAGATCGTCTAATGCAACGTATTGATGACGAACTTGTTAAAGCAGGTGCATAAGTTGAGCACAATTAAGTTATCAGCAATGCAGGATCGTAAGCCGATGAAAGTAAACATCAATGGCGAAGATCTCTGCTTAACACGCATCGGCAACGAAGTTTTCGCGATTGGCGATACCTGCACGCATTCTGAAGCGTCATTATCAGAGGGTGATGTAACAGATTTTAAGATCGAATGTTGGTTGCACGGCGCAGAATTCGATCTACGCACCGGAGAAGCACTTACATTGCCTGCAAATATTGCCGTAAAAACATATCCAGTCAGCATTGTTGATGATGTTGTAGAAGTTCAGTTTCCAGCTAAATAGTCCGCAAACAAAAAACGAGAGATAACAGGTTACTTATGAGCACGTTAGATATCCGAAACCTTCAAGTTTCTGTAAACACCGAAAATGGTGCTGTAGAAATTCTCAAAGGTGTTGACCTGGTAATCAAGTCCGGAGAAACACACGCAATCATGGGACCAAATGGTTCCGGTAAGTCCACTCTTGCTTATTCAATCGCCGGTCATCCGAAGTACACCATCACTGGTGGTTCAGTGACGTTAGACGGCGCAGATGTTCTTGAAATGAGTGTCGATGAACGCGCAAAGGCTGGATTGTTTTTAGCTATGCAATATCCAGTTGAAGTACCGGGTGTTTCCGTATCAAATTTCTTACGCACGGCAGCAACTGCCTTGCGCGGAGAAGCTCCTAAATTACGTACGTGGGTTTCAGAAGTAAAAGATGCGATGCAAGCGTTATCAATTGATCCTAGTTTCGCTCAGAGAAACGTTAATGAAGGTTTTTCAGGCGGCGAAAAGAAGCGCCATGAAATCATGCAGTTAGAACTCTTGAAACCAAAAATCGCGATTCTTGATGAAACGGATTCCGGATTAGATGTTGATGCTCTTCGAATTGTTTCAGAAGGTGTAAACCGTGCGAAGGATTCAAATAACCTAGGAGTTCTACTCATCACGCACTACACAAGAATCCTGAAATACATCAAACCAGATTTCGTGCATGTCTTTGCAAATGGCCGCGTAGTTGAAGAAGGCGGTCCAGAGTTAGCTGACAAGCTCGAAGCACAGGGATATGCCGAATACGTCGGTAATTAGTTTTTAATTATGACTCTCGATGTTACGAAGATCCGCAAAGATTTCCCAATCTTTTTGCGCACTATTCGTGACGGTAAAAAGCTGATCTATTTAGATAGTGGTGCTACGAGTCAAAAACCGCAGGTAGTCATTGATGCTGAAGTAGATTTCTACAAGTTGCACAACGCCGCTGCTCACCGAGGAGCGCATCAATTGGCTGAAGAAGCAACCGAGTTATTCGAAGAATCTCGCGAAATAGTTGCGAAATTCTTAGGTGCTGACACAAGAGAGATTGTGTTCACAAAGGGCGCTACTGAATCTTTGAATCTTCTCGCTTATTCATTTAGCAATGCAGAGCCCGATAGTCGTTTTGCTATAGGACCAGAGCACACAATTGTTGTTTCCGAAATGGAGCATCATGCGAACTTGATCCCTTGGCAACAATTAGCTAAACGCAGTGGCGCAACGCTTAAGTGGTTTAGCGTTACCTCCGACGGACGACTAGATGAGTCAAATATCGATTCTTTGATAACCGATAAAACTAAGATTGTTGCAATAACTCAACAATCTAATGTTCTAGGAACAATAAATAATCT
>CAITAV010000183.1 GCA_903890345.1 uncultured Actinomycetes bacterium | reverse complement strand
TGAGAATTCATCGCCTCAGTTAAAGCGATGTAGGTATTGGCATCAAAGCGTGTGGCCAACTTTGTGGCTTGGTGATCAAGGTATGACTCAACTGCAAAGCGACCTGTGTCATCTCCCTGTAATTGGCGACCAAAGCGCACATCCATTTCAGCTTCTGTTCGATACGTCAGGTGTGCAATACGACGAGCGATTCCCATGCCTTCAACAGGTCCGCGATCTTTATCGTAATAATCGCCGCCGAAATAAAACGGATCAGATTTGATGGCTCTGATTTGAATTGCTGCGGTTCCGATTTGATCGCCAGTTGCAACTGCCGATGAACCAATTGTGCAAATTGCTCCCACACGTTCTGGGTGCATCACGGCCCATTCAAGTGCGCGCATTCCGCCAAGAGATGGTCCCAATGAGAGTTTGTACTTCTTAATTCCGATCGCATCTGAAAATGCAACTTCGCCAGCAACCATGTCGCGAATTGTTACCGATGGAAAACGTGATCCCCAACGCTTGCCATCTGGTGCAATCGATGATGGCCCTGTACTTCCTTGGCATCCACCAATGACATTGGGACACACAACAAAATACTTATCTGTATCTAGTGGCAAACCAGGTCCCACCATTGATGGCCACCATCCCGGCACATCTGACCAACCAGTCATTGCATGATTTACTAAAATTGCGTTATCGCCAGCCACATTTAATGTGCCCCACGATTGGTAAGCGATAGTGACATCGGGCAGAACTTCGCCACTTTCTAATTCGAGATCTCCGATTTTTATAAATTCGCGATCGCCCACATCATCGCCTTCAAGCCATGCGCCAGTCACGTCATAACGATCGTGTGGTGATTTCTTAGCAATAGACACAGTAATTAATTCCTTCACGCACTTGCAGTAGCCACATTAAATGTAACCCTGCCAGGTCTTCACCCAGAGCACCCCGCCGCGGTGGAGGGTTGCCGTCTAGCAAGCTGGGGCTATAACTAGAACTCGTGACCTATTGGCAAGGGTAACAAATCAACGGGTGCGCATCAAATGAAAATCATGGCGCAGACTTTGGGGTGTAAATCAGCGCGCATTGCGGCAAAGGCGTTGACGGGCCAGCCTGATGCAAAGACGCGCTGTAGCAACGTGGCAAGTGAGTACCGCGCATCATCTGCAATCGCACGACGTAAGTACTGAGCCGCACTTTCCTTATCCGCACTTTCATATGCAATGGCCGCACAGAGCGATGCCACAGGTGCAATAAATCCTGAGGGCGCCATGGATAAAAGTTCGGACCACATCTTCTGATACGTGACGATACTTTTTTCATTATGTGAACCCAGTGCGAAATCACGAATCTGAATATCAGATAAACGACCGAGTACCCGGGCCTTGAGCAATGTATTGACGCTGCAACCCATCGCTTCATATTCGCCAGCTAAATCCACAATTGCCGTAGCACCATCTTGCTGCAGTGCATTGAGATTTTCACTATCGATATCAACTGAAAAAGATCGAACGCTCTGTGCGAAATCTTCATCGCGGTAATCCACCGCAGTTGCTGTGCTCATTTACTGAACAAACATTGTTGGGGCGCTAACAACTTTGACGGTTGCAACGCGAATTGTTTTGATCTCACCTGTTACTGCGCGGATTGTGCCCTGGTTAGACCACGTCCCACCCCATGTGGCAAGCATTGTTACTAAGTACGTTCCTTCTTTTAAATATGCGTGCTGAATGGATCCGACTGGATATGGCGCTCCAGGATCAGTGCTCGTCATAACGCTGCCATCGCCAAATGACCAAGAAAAAGATGGCCGCAAAGTAACATCGACAACTTCGCCAACGATGTTAAAGCGAGTGCTAAAAATCTTTGGCAAGTCACACCAAAATACAACAGGCACATGTACCAATGGCTCAAATGCTGGTTGGTATGCAACTCCCCCAGTTGGTAGCAATTTGGTGAGGCGATCGGCAATAGAAGTGGCAGCCGTTGCTTTCTTTGCCACCACTTTTTTAACTGCTGCCTTTCTCTTAACCACAGGCTTTTTTGTTGCCACCACTGCGCTGGGTTGTTTAAGAACAACTCTCTTAACTACTGGTTTTTTCGGAGCAACTTTCTTTACGGCAGTAACTTTTTGCACAACCTTTTTACTCTTAGGGCCATTGCCCTTTTGCCCGGAGACAACAATCTGCCCATTTTCTACAGCGACAGCCAAACACGCTTTGGTGCAATCAGCGGCCCAAGTTTTAGGCGCTGGAACTAAAAATGCGATAAGTAACGGTGCGGTAATGCCTGCGATTAGTGCTTTGGATATTTTCATA
>CAITAV010000182.1 GCA_903890345.1 uncultured Actinomycetes bacterium | reverse complement strand
CGACTCGAAAAGATGGAAGCGAAATAGTTTAAAGCGGTAACGCGTAAATAATTGCTGTAGCAATCACTGCATAGGCACCAGCTTGAAAGAGAATGCTCAGCGCGGTTTTGCGATCGGCAGCGCGACTTGCGCTATCTGACACCTTGGAGAGTTGACCGAGTTTTCCAAAATTAAAAGTTCCCATAAATCCATAGGCTAGGCAGAATTTTTTACGAGATTGAACCCAGCCAATACTTGCAACAGCTATTGGAATAAAAATTCCTAGGCGTGCTCCGCGAGGAGCGCTAGTTGAAATAAGTGCGATGAGTGATGAGATAGAAATTGCTAAGCCAATAAGTGCAACTATTTGTCGTTGTCGAATTTCACCTTTACCGATATTGCACGAACCTGGAATGTATTCAGCAGTGCTCACTTATGCGTCTTCAAATTCATCTTCATCAATCCATGCTTCGGCCGTGGAATCTTCTTGGCGTTCAATCCAGGATAGGAAGGATGCAACAGCCTTAAATGCCAACAGGCCAACAGCGATTGCTGCTGCTAGTCGTCGAATGGCTTTGAACATATGCTAAAAATACTCTTCTTTTTCTACTTTTGCACTATTTAAAGATTACGAGTTGGTAAACGCCTGCTCAATATCTCGCCACAAATCCTCAACATTTTCGCAGCCAACAGAAAAGCGAATAAGGTTTTCAGGGGTCAACGTGCTCTCTGCCGGCCAACGTCTGCGGCGTTCCCACAAACTTTCGATACCGCCCAAGCTTGTTGCGTGGGTAATCAAATGTGAACTTTCGCAGATCCGATCCGCTTTTTCAGGGCCATCCTTAACTTCAAATGAAACAACCGCACCAAAACCGCGCATGAAACTCTTAGCTCGTGCATGTTGAGAATCTTCGGGCAATCCCGGATAGCGAACTCTGGAAACACCTGGGTGCTTACTTAAACGCTTAGCTAATTCAAGGGCATTTCGCTGGGCGCATTCAAAGCGCAGTGGAAATGTGCGCAATCCTCGCAGTGCAAGCCACGCTTCGTAAGGGCCTGGAATACCACCATGAATTTTTCGTATTTCTTGAAGGCGTGAGTGCAGTTCTGGAATCTTTGTTGAAAGAGATCCCATAATCACATCGCTGTGGCCAGCAAAATACTTTGTCACAGAGTGCATCACGATGTCTGCACCCATTTCCAATGGATTTTGAATAAGCGGAGTTGCAAAGGTGTTATCAACGCCAACTCCAACACTTAAGTTTCGCGCCGCAACGATCAATGTGGGCATATCTGCAACTTCTAGACCTGGATTAGTTGGTGATTCAAGCCAGAGAAAAGCCGCGCCACTCATTGCGGCAATAACCGCATCTGTATTTGCAATATCTACAAATCGAACTTCTAGACGTCCACTCTCTTGAAAAGATTTAAGCATCGCCATTGAGCCGCTATATCCCTGATCGGATGCAACAACGGGTGCACCAATTGGCAGCAATGCAAAGACCGCGCTAATTGCAGCATTACCGGATGCAAATGCAAGTGTTTGTCCACCTTCTAATTCGCTAATCGCACTTTCAAGGGCGCTCCACGTTTCATTTCCTGAACGACCATAACCAAGAGTTCCGCCGGCGTGATACGTAGAACTCAAAGAGATATCTGGATTTAGCGATCCATCTTTTTTAATTTCAGGACGGCCAGCAGAAATCGCTATCGTCTCTGGACTTAACTTGGGATCGCTCATGTATTAAGCCTAACCCTTTGCAAGCACTGCCATGGCAGCATTGTGCCCTGGGATTCCGCTGACTCCGCCTCCGCGCTGCGCACCTGCACCGCAGATAAATATGCGTGGATCATCTGTCTCTACGCCCCAAATTTGATCATCACTTTCTTCCTTAAATGGAAAGCTCAGATCACGATGAAAAATATTGCCACCAGGCAGTCGGACATCTTTTTCCAGGTCTAAGGGGCTCTTCACTTCAATGCACAATGTGCCATCACGATTAACAGCAAGAACGCTTTCGATCGGATCAACTAAATATGAATTGAGTGCATCCACACATCGTTGGGCTGCAATTTTTTTGGCAGTTTCGGGGTTTTTTTCAAATAATTCTGCGGGAGTGTGAAGACCAAAGAGAGTAAGAGTATGGAAACCTTTTTGTGCTAATTCGGCACTTAAAATACTTGGATCAGTCAGGGTGTGACAATACATTTCTGATGGAGCATGAAGCGGTATCTCGCCCTTTTTAGCAGTGAAATAAGCATCCTCTAATTCTGAATAGCTCTCGTTGATGTGAAAAGTTCCAGAAAAAGCCTTCTGCGGATCTGCTCCAGATTTTAATCGTGGCAATGCGCGAAGCAGCATATTAATTTTTAACTGTGAACCAGAGAGTGTGGGCTTAGTATTTTTACTGCGAATGCGATCGAGATGCGCTGGGGCAGCATTACTTAACAAATATTCGGCTGTAAATTCTTCACCGTTTACTGTCTGAACCTTAACTCCATGCGTATCTGTTGAAATCTTGGTCACTTCTGAATCAGTTTTGATCTCAACACCGTGTGATCGCACTACTCGTTCTAGCTCATTAACTAATGCAACCATTCCTCCCCGAGGAACTTTCCACTCGCCAGTGCCATTTCCCATGAGGTGATATAAAAAACAAATGTTTGCCTGAATCGAATTAGCCGATACAAATGTTCCGATAAGCGCATCCGTTAAAACAACTCCTTGAACTAGATCATCTTTAAATTTCGCGCGAATGATCTCAGCCATTGGATTTTCGACTAGATATTCCCAAGTTTTATCTTGGGCAATCAAGACTTTCATCTCACTTCTGGTGCGCAGTGGTTCTAGAAATGTTGGTGCCATTTTTTGTGCAAATTTTTCTACCTCAGAATAAAACTCTTGCCAAGCAAAGCCTTCTGCCGGTGAACCAGTTAACTCAATAAATGAATCTTCAGTTTGTTTATCCCACACTCTAGAAATGTGTAAACCTAGATCTTTGCCATCTTTTTTATATGGAGTAAAAGATGATACTTCTCGTGAAATAGTT
>CAITAV010000181.1 GCA_903890345.1 uncultured Actinomycetes bacterium | reverse complement strand
T
Organism: uncultured Actinomycetes bacterium; assembly: GCA_903890345.1. Classification (GTDB taxonomy): domain Bacteria; phylum Actinomycetota; class Actinomycetes; order Nanopelagicales; family Nanopelagicaceae; genus Planktophila. The sequence continues at coordinate 2,235 of CAITAV010000181.1, read as the reverse complement.
TATGACATGCAGCAACACCTTGAAGAAGTTATTGCGCCAGTACTTCGTGCATGGGAAATCTTTGAAAGAAATGATTTATCGAGTGACGGCTTGGTTGCCCGCGACGAACTCAACGCATTTCTAACAAAAACTACTGATGAGTCAAATCGATTTAATGAAAAACGTGAACATCACTTTGAGCGCCTCATTGCTCGCGGACAAGAGCCAATTCGCATTGAAAAATGAGTAAACGAGTAATTTTTATCGAACACGACCATGTCAGTGAAGGTGGTCCAATCTGGCATCAATTCAAAGTTCGTGGATATGAAATAACTAGGTTTGTAATTGTTAATAAGGAAAATCAAAAGAGCCCAAATGTCACTGTGCAGTGGCCAGATTTACTTTCTTTCGATGTTGTCGTTGTTATGGGTGCGCCCTATGCAGCCTATGGAGATGATGTTGTTGGAAATTGGCTATTACCAGAGTTAGAAAAAATGAGAGATGTTCATAACGCGGGGATTCCTGTACTCGGAATTTGTTTTGGTGGACAACTGATGTCACGCGTTTTAGGGGGAATTGTTTCACGATCCCCTCGAGCAGAACTTGGGTGGTATGACATTGAAAGTAAAGATGTGGCACTTGTTCCAAATGGTCCATGGTTTCAATATCACTGGGATCGCTTCACGCTACCGCCAGATGCAACCTTGATAGCAGAAAACGATTTATGTCCTCAAGCCTTTTCATTTGGGCGTACGTTAGGTCTGCAATTTCATCCAGAGATTGATGCACATGTTCTGGATTTGTGGCTGGATATGGAAGGTGGATGCGCCGAAGTTGAATCAGAGGGTGTTGATGTGAAAGAACTTCGTGCCCAAACAAAAGAAATTGAAGAGCAAAGCAATCAGCGCGGTTACGATTTAGTAGATCAATTTCTTGATCGCATCGCAACCGCGCCGATTAAGCGGATCTAATTACTTAAATTACATATCAAGTGGAGTTACATACGCTCCAGAAATACCACCGTCTACCAAGAAGTTAGATGCTGTGATAAATGATGAGTCATCACTGGCGAGAAACGCTACTGCCGCGGCTATTTCTGTGTCATCGGCAAAACGTCCCATTGGAATATGAACCAAGCGACGAGCAGCGCGCTCTTTGTCTTTAGCAAAGAGTTCCTGAAGAAGTGGTGTGTTAACTGGCCCAGGAGATAGCGCATTCACGCGAATACCTTCACGAGCAAACTGGACACCAAGTTCACGTGACATTGCTAGAACGCCACCTTTTGATGCTGTGTATGCAATCTGAGAAGTTGCAGCGCCCATAGTTGCAACAAATGATGCGGTGTTAATGATCGAACCCTTGCCAGCTTTTTGCATGTAAGGAATTACGTATTTGCAGCAGTGGAAAACACTCGTTGTGTTAACGCGCAGGACTCGTTCCCATGCATCAAGACCTGTAGTTAAAATTGAGTCATCATCAGGTGGTGAAATTCCGGCGTTGTTAAATGCAATATCAATACGACCATAAGTATCAAAAGCCACCTTGTACATATTCTCAACATCTGTAGCACTTGTTACATCTGCCTTGACGAAGATTCCGCCAGTTGCTTTTGCAGCAGCTTCGCCAGATTCAGCATTCATGTCCACTGCGACAACCTTTGCGCCTTCACTTGCTAAGCGCTTTGCTGTTGCTAGACCGATTCCGCTGCCAGCTCCGGTGATTACTGCTACGCGTCCTTCAAGGCGTTGAGCCATTTTTCTTCCTTTTCTGTAAGTGTGCTTTAGTCGTTAGAAATAAAGACGTTCTTTACTTCGGTAAATGAGTCGAGTGCATCTGGTCCAAGTTCGCGGCCTAATCCTGATTGCTTAAATCCACCAAATGGAGTCCAGAAACGTACTGATGAATTGGAGTTAACAGAGAGCGCGCCAGTTTCAATTCCACGAGATACGCGTAGAGCGCGACCGACATCTCGTGTCCAAATAGATCCTGATAATCCGTATTCGCTGTCATTTGCCATTGCAATGGCTTCTGCTTCATCTTCAAATGTCATGACAGAGACGACTGGTCCAAAAATTTGTTCTCTCCATGATCGAGACTGTGTATTTTTTGGCAAGAGAACTGTTGGCGCCATCCAATACCCAGGACCACTTGGAGCCGAACCCTTAAATGCAATTGGTTCATCAAGGAAAGATTCAACAACATCGAATTGTTTCTTAGAAATAAGTGGGCCCATGTCAGCAGTTGCAAGATTTGGAT
>CAITAV010000180.1 GCA_903890345.1 uncultured Actinomycetes bacterium | reverse complement strand
GTAATTCCAGATGTAACAACATCGCGTGACTTCGTTGAGGAAATTAAGAGTGGAAAATACGATCACCTTAAGGACAAACCAGTTGTTACATATTGCACCGGTGGCATCCGTTGCGAAATTATTTCAGCGGTAATGGTTGATAACGGCTTCAAAGAGGTTTATCAAATCGAAGGCGGCATCGTTAAGTACGGCAAAAAATATGGCGACAAAGGTTTGTGGGAAGGTTCGCTCTATACATTTGATGGTCGTATGGCAATTGATTTCTCACCCAAAGCAAAAGTTATTGGCGAATGCGAAAGCTGTAATGCGCCGACTAAACAGTTCTATAACTGTGCCCGCAAAGCGTGCCATGAATTAGTTTTGCTCTGCGAAGAGTGTTCAAAGATTGATGTCAGCAAGAGCTGTATTCACGATAGCAATCGCGCACACGACCCCGAAATGGTTGGTTAGTTTTACTCTTCTACGATTTCTGTAGGCGCTCCGTGCACATTCAAAACTTCTTTTTTGTGAATTGCTGGCACCGTACCTAGTACACCTTTTTGGAAATCTTCAAATGCCTGCAGTACTTCGCGCTTGGTATTCATTACGAATGGACCCATCCAAGCAACAGGTTCTTTAATTGGTTGACCGCCAAGAATAAATAGTTCTAATTCAGGTGAACGTGTTTCTTGTTGGTTTGCTGCGCGAATAACTAGAAAATCACCTTCGCCGAATACGGTGAGTTGACCCATCTGAACTGGGCGAGACTCTTCACCCACGAAACCATGTCCTGCCAATGTGTAGACAAGAGCGTTGTAATCCTTGCGCCATGGCAAGCGAAGTTCGGCGCCTGGCTGAACAGTTGCGTGCACCAAAGTAATTGGAGTCTGTGTTGAACCTGGGCCTTTGTGTCCATCGATTTCGCCAGCAATCACGCGAATCAGTGAACCACCATCGTGAGATGCAAGAAGTGCAACTTCACTGGCACGTAGATCTTGATACGCAGGTGGTGACCACTTTTTAGCAGCTGGAAGATTTACCCATAATTGAAAACCGTGGAACAAACCACCGCTCATAACTAAATGCTCTGGGGGAGTTTCGATATGCAAAATTCCAGCACCAGCAGTCATCCATTGTGTGTCACCATTTTGAATTGTTCCGCCGCCACCATTGTTGTCATAGTGATCAAAGATTCCATCAATAATGTATGTAACAGTTTCGAAACCGCGATGTGGATGCCATGGGGTTCCTTTTGGTTCTCCTGGTGCGTATTCAACTTCACCCATTTGGTCTAAGTGAATAAATGGATCGAGTTCTGACATATCAACGCCAGCAAATGCGCGACGTACAGGAAAACCTTCGCCTTCAAAACCTTGTGGAGCTGTTGTAATGCTCTTTACTGTTCGCGCGCGCAATCCTGGTGCCACTGAAACTCGAGGCAAGATTGTTATATCGCTAACGGTTACTGCTGGCATTTCAACTCCTTATTTCAATATGCCAAGAGTAGTTGAACATTCAACTACCAGCAACTCAGAAGTTAGAGGTTCTTAAGCGCTGAGACAACCTTTGTTAGCGAAGCCTTTGCATCTCCAAAGAGCAGCATTGTCTTTGGATCATAAAGCAATTCATTTTCAATACCAGCAAAGCCTGGGCGCATTGAACGCTTTAAGAAAATAATGTTTGCAGCATTGGAAACTTCAAGAATTGGCATTCCATAAATTGGGCAACCAGGAGTTGTTTGCGCTGCAGGATTAACAACATCGTTTGCACCAATAACAATTGCAACATCGGTTTGTCCAAAAGTTGGATTAACTTCATCCATTTCAGCTAGTTGGTCATATGGAACATTGGCTTCTGCAAGTAATACGTTCATGTGTCCTGGCATACGGCCTGCAACTGGGTGGATTCCGTATGCAACATCAATACCTTTAGCCAACATCAGATCGGCTAGCTCGCGCACTGTGTGCTGTGCTTGTGCAACAGCCAAACCAAAGCCAGGAACAATAACTACGCGACGTGCGTAGTTAAGCAAGATTGCAACGTCATCTGGAGAACCAGAACGAACCGGGCGTTCTTCTGCAGCGCCACTTGCTTCTTGTGGCTTTGCAGTAAATGCACCAAAGAGTGTTCCAAAGAGTGAGCGTCCCATCGCTTCAGCCATCAAGCGAGTCAAGATTGTTCCGGATGCACCAACGAGCGTTCCAGCGATGATTAACAAGGTTGAATCTAGAACATAACCACTTGCTGCAACAGTTAAACCAGTAAATGCATTTAAGAGTGAAATAACAATTGGAACGTCTGCGCCACCAACTGGAAGTACGAAGAGAATTCCGAATAGCAGTGAAAGTGCTGCAAGGATCATCAATGGATTTGTACCGAGTTCGATAACAACCCAGACTGCTGCAGCAAGTGTTGCAGCGAGCGTGCCTGCAATAACGAAACGTCCACCAGGGAATACCACTGGGCGAGTAGTCATTAATTCTTGAAGCTTTAAGAATGTGATGATTGAACCGCTAAATGAGACGCAGCCAACGATTACAGTGAAAACAGTTGCGATAACTTCTGCAGTATTTGCTGTGTCACCAAGGTGTAAATACTCAACAATTGCAACAAGTGCTGCAGCACCACCACCAACACCATTAAATAGGGCAACAAGTTGTGGCATCTGTGTCATCTGAACTTTACGCGCAGCAGGTACACCGATAACTACACCAACAGCTATTGCTCCAATGATCCAACCGAAGTTATTAAGTGGCAATGATTCGCCTTCTTGTGCGTAAAAGAAGACCACGAGTGTTGCAATCGTTGCGCCAATAGCGCCAATAATGTTTCCGCGTCGCGCGGTCTTTGGAGTTGATAAACCTTTAAGGGCGAGAATGAAGCAAACGCCAGCAGCTAGACCAATCAAGCTATATAAAAAATGGCTCACTTTTTCTCACCGCCCTTCTTTGGTTTAAACATTTCAAGCATGCGATCGGTGACAACAAATCCGCCAACCATGTTGATTGTGGCCAAGATGATTGCAGCAACTGCAAGTCCTAATTCGAGATTAGTGCTGCTGTGATCGGCAACGATGATTGCACCTACCAAAATCACACCGTGAATAGCGTTTGCACCGCTCATCAAAGGAGTGTGCAAAGTACTTGAAACCTTGGATACAACTTCAAACCCAACGAATACGGCAAGAACGAATATGGAAATAATTGCAATCGGTTCCATTATTTTGCGCCTCCATTTCGCTTAGCTCCTGCATGTGTTACTGCAGAACCATTAATAATTTCATCATCAAAATCAAGGTTTAAGGCAAGCGCACTACCTTCTGCGGCTGGTTTAGTTAGAAGCGTCAAGAGATTTACAACGTTACGTGAATACAAACTCGATGCATGGAATGGAAGCTGGCTTGGTACATCTTTGCCGCCCCAAATACGCACACCATTTTTAGTAACCACAACTTCACCTGGCTTTGATCCTTCTACGTTTCCGCCAGTCTCTGCGGCTAAGTCAACAATGATTGTTCCTGGCCCCATTGCATCAACCATCGCTTGTGTCATTAACTGCGGTGCTTTTCGTCCAGGCACTGCAGCAGTTGTAATAACGACATGCG
>CAITAV010000179.1 GCA_903890345.1 uncultured Actinomycetes bacterium | reverse complement strand
GTTCGGTCAAAGTTTTCGCTAATAATTAATCTAATGCTCTAAAGTTCGCCTATGTCTGCGATATTTGAAAACTCTTCAGTTCAGCGCGTGCAATCACTGATGAAAGAACTTGGCATGAGTGGTGAAATAACCGCACTGGCTGATAGCGCCCGAACAGCCAAAGAAGCAGCTGATGCATTAGGTATCGAAGTTGGCCAGGTTGCATCATCCATTGTTTTCAAACTAGATGACGAATCCCCGCTTCTTGTGATCACTAGCGGTCGCCATAAAGTTGATACTGACCTTGTTGCAAAAAATTTAAGTCAAAGTAAATTACACAGAGTTGATGCAGATTACGTAAAGGAAAAATCAGGATTTTCAATTGGTGGCGTATCTCCTATTGGCTGGGTATCGAAAGCAACTATTTTGATTGATAAAGCTCTGGATGACTACGACGTTGTATGGGCAGCTGCCGGGCATCCGCATTCTGTATTTCCAACGACTTATGCCGAACTGATTGCTTGCACTGGTGCAACACCTATGGTCGTAGGAGAATGACGCAATGATTTTAGATAGTGAAAAATTCAACGGTCCAGCAGGAAGTGACGTTGTAGTACTTATTCATGGAATGGGCTCTGCCGCCACTGCGTGGAAACCAATAATTCCTGAATTAACCAGGCACTTAACTGTTATCACTCTTGATCTGCCAGGACATGGAAAAACTCCCATGTCTATTTCGCAAGCAATGGATCCACGTTCTATGGGCGATGCAGTGTGCGAAACCATGAGTGAACTTGGAATAGAAAAATTTCACCTGTGCGGAAACTCTTTAGGTGGTTGGGTTGGACTTGAAGTGGCTGCAAAACATAGTGGCCGCGTTTTATCTTTTACTGGTTTGGCACCTGCTGGTTTGTGGCTTGCTCCATATACCGCGCGTTATCCCGGAACTGCATTGCTGCGAGCAATTGCAAAAACAACACGGCCGTTAACACCTGTTGCATTGCGATATGAATGGGGCAGAAAACTTGGCTTCGCAGATGTCAGCCCTCTCTGGCGCAATTTGAGTTATGAAACATGTCTTGATGCATCCCTTGCAATGGGAGCTGCAAGTGGATACTTCCCCGCGTGGGATGGAATGCTGAAAAAAAGATTTGATTCACCAATTCCCCATTCGATTCCAGTAACGATTGTCTTTGGAGATTCCGATAACACTTTGCCGGCATCTAATTGCCAAGAACGCTCTGTTGTTCCATCTCATAGCAAGTGGTTTGTCATTGAAAATTGTGGGCATGCGCCGATGTGGGATCACCCAACAACGGTTACTCGACACATTCTTGAAACCACGCAATCTCGCTAATGGTTACTGCGCTCTACTTTTTTAACACACCGACTCGATCGCTGCCCTTTGCTATTTGGGCAATGGCCGTAGATCGTGGACGTTTACGCAGATTTAAGGGCGTGAGCTTTGCAAAGTTATTGGGCGCCGGCAAAGGTGAAACTTTTACCCCGAGAGATGCCGATATTCATCGGTGGGGATTTTTAGTTGTTATTGATGAAAATCAATTATCAGCACTGGATCAATCTTCCATCGTTAAACAATGGAGAAAAATAAGCACCAATGAGTATCGCATTCTGCTTGATCCAATTTCTTCCCATGGAAAATGGAGTAGGCGCGAACCATTTAAAGTAAAAGAAAATGTTTCGACCGATGGAAAAATTGCAGCCATAACTCGTGCGCGCATTAAAGCGACTCATACCTCTAGATTCTTTGCATCAGTTCCACCTGTGACCGCATCGCTACATGGAAGTGCAGGTCTACTTACAGCTATTGGTATTGGTGAAGCACCGATTGGATTACAGGGCACTTTTTCTTTATGGCAAAGCGCAAGTGATATAAGAAATTTTGCATATAAGGGCGAAGCGCATACCAAGGCCATTGCAGACACAGAGAAATTTCAGTGGTACGCCGAAGAACTCTTCGCACGCTTCAGTGTGCGCGAGGAGCGTGGGTCAATGGTGGCCAAGCAGGCGAACTAGGGCAGAATTACGCCATGTCGATTCGCCATTACTCACCCCGCAGAAATCGCAGGAGCGGAATTTCTTTTCGTTCCAAAACGCTTCTCGGCATAGTTCTGGGTATTGCAATTGGATTGCAAATTATTTACCCACTTATTGATGGTGAAGCGCTACGCGTTGTAACAATTGCAACGGTGTATTGGGCAGCGGGTGCAATGGCGCTGCATGCACTTTTGGCATATGGAGCTCAATACGCATTTACTTACCTTGGAACGACAATCATTTTTGCACTCATTGTTGAATCAGTTGGTGTTAAAACAGGATGGCCATTTGGTACATATGAATACGATCCTTCACTTGGTCACACAATTGCAGGTGTTCCATACGTTGTTCCATTTGCGTGGGTAATGATGGCTCATCCAGTTTTAGTTGCAGCCCGTCGCGTTGCTGGTAACTGGGTATTTCTTTATGGTGGATTTGCAATGGCTGCTTGGGATTTATTTTTAGACCCACAAATGGTTGCTGCCAATCGTTGGAGATGGACTTTTGATGGAGCGCACGTTCCATTCCAACCAGAAATACCACTTTCAAATACCGTTGGATGGCTGTCGGCGGGTATGGCACTAATCGCAATTTTGCATCAAGTACTGCCACGTGATCGCAGAAAATCAAGTGCAAGTTTTGGCGCAGTGGATCTATTTTTAGGATGGACTTTTTTTGCGGGTTTAGTTTCTAATCTATTTTTCTTTAACCGTCCTGGGGTTTCATTAATCGGTGGAATCGCTTTTGGACTCTTCTTCCTACCGTATGCATTTTCGCGCTGGCTCGGGCGTCCGTAAGTCTTTCGCATGCTTGAAATTTCACTAGGTTTTTCTCTCATTGCTCTGCTATTTACAATTCTCAACAATTTTTCATTAATCACTCCACGTATAGCCGAGCAAGTGAAAGAGAAAATAAGCGTCCTTGTTCCGCTTCGAAACGAAGAAGAAAATGCAGTGGCCATTATCGAAACTTTGGCCGCTCAAGAGAATTTATCTAAAGTCGAATTTCTTATCCTTAACGATAATTCAACTGATAAAACCTATGAATTAATCAAATCTACTGCTCGAGGTGATTCACGATTTAAAATTATGCAGGGTTCGGCCTTGCCGAAGGGATGGCTAGGAAAACCGTGGGCACTTGCCCAACTCAGTGAATCTGCCACAGGTGAGATTCTGATCTGCATTGACGCAGATGTTCGTCTGGCTTCTTCAGGTATTGCCGCTGCGGTTACTGCGATGCACAAGAATAACTTGGACTTCTTCTCACCTTATCCATATCAAGTTGCACGCACTTTTAGCGAACGAATGATTCAACCACTACTGCAATGGTCTTGGCTTTCATCTGTACCTCTTGCAATTGCTAAACGTTCAACGAATCCAGCTTTTGCTGTGGCCAATGGTCAATTTTTTGTGCTCAAGAAAAGCGCTTTAGAAAAAAGCGGTGGATACTCTTCAATTAAGTCAGAAGTACTAGATGACATGCAGATGGCAAGAGTGCTGCTTCGTAATAAATTTAAGGGAACTGTTGGAAATGGTGCACTCATTGCGCAGTGTCACATGTACTCATCGTGGCAAGAGTTAGAAAATGGTTATGCAAAATCCCTGTGGAAAGGTTTTGGAGGTCTCTTCGGATCTTTCATAGCAATTTCACTACTTATTCTTACCGGAATTGTTCCCTTAATCGCTGCTGCAAGTGGCTCATCTTTGGGATGGTATGCCTTCGAAGCCGTACTTCTATCTCGAATCATTAGCGCCCGGATTACTCGTGCGAACTTATTTGATTCACTACTGCATCCGATTTCTGCTGCCTTACTTGTCTACCTGATCATTTATTCATGGCTCATGCGCGGTCGCATCCAATGGAAAGGTCGCACCGTATGAACGAACCAGAAGTAATTGTTATTGGCGCTGGCATGGGTGGAATGTGCACCGCTGCTCGTTTAGCTCGCCAAGGTCATGTTGTTCGCGTGCTTGAAAGTTCAGATAAACCTGGGGGTAAGTGCCGCACGGAGTGGATTGGTAAATACGCATTTGATACGGGGCCTTCCCTGCTGACATTACCTGCTGTCTATCGTGATTTTTTTGCACGCACCGGCAAGCATCTAGGGCAAGTATTGGATGTGAAACCTGTTGATCCAGCATTTGATTACCGTTTCCACGATGGAGTTTCTCTAAAATTTGCAAACCTTGCGCATCACAAAACTCAAGAAGAAATCACTCGAGTGCTTGGTCCAGAAGTTGCAGCGCAATGGGATGCACTCATTAAGCGCGCCGAACGAATGTGGGATGTCTCTCGCGAACCATTTGTTGAATCAGAACTTAAATCAATTTTTTCACTCATCAAGCGACCAACTCTTCTGCGCGATTTAAGAGTTATCGCTCCTTGGAAATCACTTCGAGATTTAGCAAATGAATTGCTGCCGGATAAACATCTTCGATACATCCTTGATCGGTATGCGACATACAGCGGATCAGATCCTCGGTTAGCTCCAGCGGTGCTTTCGACAATCGCCTTTGTTGAAGAAGCATTTGGTGCGTGGCATATCACCGGCGGAGTAGGGCAACTCTCCCAGGCCGTTTATCAGCGCTGTCTAGATCTTGGAGTTCTATTTGAATTTGATTCACCAGTTGCAGAGATCAATCACAATAAAGGACGCGCAACTGGAGTAACCATGAAGGATGGACGAAAAATTGAAAGCTCCCTTGTTGTGGCAAATGCTGATGCCTCACTTGTTTACAACTCACTGATAATTGGCAAGGTCAGAAAGATTAAGGGTGCACGCAAGCGAATTGCTAAGAGCACACAATCACTTGCTGGATTTTCACTCTTATTGGGGCTTCGTCCAGATGAAACATCAACGGATCTAAATCATCACACCATACTTTTCCCAGAGAACTACGACGCAGAATTTGATGCAATTTTTACAACGCAAACGCCGGTGAAAGATCCCACTATCTATTTATGCGCACCAAATGATTCAGCAATGGTTAAAGAATTAGGCGCACAATCGATCTATGTTTTGGTCAATGCTCCTGTACATGATGCCACTGGAAAAAATGGATGGAATTGGAACGATCCTGAATTCAATCGCGAATATGCAAACTCGATTATTGATCAGATTGAAGCCCGTGGTATTTCAATTCGTGATCGCCTTGATGTTCTAGAAATACGAACTCCGGCTGATCTAGAAAAAAGTGTTAGTGCCCCAGGTGGAGCAATTTATGGAACATCAAGTAATGGCGCGCAATCTGCGTTCTTACGTGCTCGTAACCGTTCACCACTTAAGGGTTTGTATTGTGTTGGTGGATCAGCTCATCCTGGTGGTGGATTACCACTTGTTGGACTGAGCGCTGAAATTGTTGCTAACGCAATCGGGAATACGCAAAACGCATCACGCTTACTGCACTAAATAGTGACGCTCCAAGAAATACCCACGTTGCAATTTCGATGCCCGGCAGATCTAAGTGCCACGCAATTAACACTATAAAAATAAAACTTGCGCGCACTGGTCTTTCTGTAATGGTTACGAGTCCGAGGTCTTTAACTCCTAGAGATGAAACTCGTGCGCGCATATATTCCTGTATTGATGCAACGAGCCACAACGCGATGCACAAATACGCTGGAACACCAATGACATAAAGTGCATAGAGCCAGAGCGCTTCACTGATTCGATCAACGACTGAATCAAGTAGTGCTCCCCAATTCGAAGTTCGATTTTGGAAAATTGCCACACTTCCATCAATGCCATCAAAAAATAAAGAGATCACAATCAGTGCTATAGCCCACAGGGATTGCGATGTGAGCGCTACGCCTATCGCACTTACTAATCCCAAAGTGGTCAAAACATTTGGCGTTATTCGAAGTAACGTGCAGAGCAACCCAAATCTGTATGAAATTGAGAGCCATCTGCCCACAATGCCAGTTGTTGGCGCAGAGTTATGGAGTTCACTCCATTGATCTCTAAATTGCTCGCGCGTAATCACTGACATGGACCTTTCTTAAAATGACTAGGAGTAAGACGCAGGGTACCGTTACCGCGTGGCTAATGAGAATAGTGCAACACCTGCTGCGATTCGCACGCTAATTGAGGGCGAGCTCGCAACTTTTCTAAGCGCCCAAAAAACTTATTTAGAATCCATCGGCAGTGAACTCACGCCCGCATCAGATGCGCTCTCATCATTTCTATTAGATGGTGGAAAGAGATTGCGTCCACTCTTTGCGTACTTTGGATTTATCGGCGCCGGCGGTACGCATAGCCAAGAAGTTATTCGTGCATGTGCAAGTCTTGAATTATTACAAGCATGTGCACTCATCCACGATGACTTGATGGATGGATCTGATACTCGTCGAGGAAAGCCAGCGATTCATAAACACTTTGAAAAATTACATTCAAAGGAGAGTGCAGTCGGCTCTTCGGTTGGTTTTGGACAAGCTGCAGCAATTCTTTTGGGTGATCTTGCCCTCGTATATTCAGACCTTGCACTTCATCAAAGTGGAATCAACAACAACTTACTGCCTCAAGTTCTGGCAGTACACGATGAAATGCGCGTTGAACTCATGGCTGGACAATTCCTAGATATATACGAACAAACGAGAAGTTCGCACACCGTAGAACGTGCACTGACAATCGCGCGTTACAAATCTGGCAAATACACAATTGAGCGTCCACTTCATTTCGGAGCTTCTCTTGCAACTACAGATAAGGACCATTTCGCACAAGTGACATCACATTATTCTGCTTATGGATTGCCACTAGGTGAAGCATTTCAATTACGTGATGATTTACTTGGCGTATTTGGAGATCCAGAGTTAACGGGCAAACCAGCTGGTGATGATCTTCGCGAAGGAAAGCGCACAGTTCTTGTTGCAATGGCACAAGAATCAATGAGCGCTGCTGATATCAAAGAGTTTGAATCCCAATTTGGTAAACCAGATCTAGATGCCAAGGGGATCGCTACTTTGCGACAAATCATCTCAGATTCAGGCGCGCCAGAGCATGTAGAAACTCTCATTACGAATCTAACAAACACTGCCACGCAAGCACTTGAAACCACCGCAATCACAACCCAAGCTCGTCAAGTTTTAGAAGAACTTGCAATCATCGCTACGAAGAGGAATCTCTAATGACTAAGCGTGTCAAAGGCCCAACAGATCATGTTGTCGTAGTTGGAGCTGGCCTTGCCGGATTAAGTACTGCTCTTCGCTTGGCAGGTGCTGGTCGCAAAGTAACTGTGATCGAACGTGAAAGTGTTCCGGGCGGACGAAATGGTTTGCTCAATAAAGATGGCTACGCATTTGATACTGGCCCATCAGTTTTAACGATGCCATCTCTTATCAATGATGCATTTAATAGCGTTGGCGAAGAGTTACAGGATTGGCTTGAGCTAACTCCCGTAAAACCTTTGTACCGTGCGTTCTATGCAGATGGTTCACAAATTGACGTGCACGCAAATACTGAAGAGATGGAAGCAGAAATTGCTCGCACAGTTAGTTCTAGTGAAGCTGCGGGATACCGTCGCTACGTAGATTTCGTTACCAAACTGTACAAGTACGAGATGAATGACTTCATTGACAGAAATATTGATTCACCACTTAACTTGTTGACTCCGAACTTGGCACGTTTGATTGCACTAGGTGGCTTTAGACGTCTATCTCCAAAAGTAAATCAATTCATGAAAGATCCACGCCTTCAAAAGGTTTATTCATTCCAGGCAATGTATGCCGGAGTAAGCCCTCAACAAGCACTCGCTATCTACGCTGTTATTGCTTACATGGATTCGGTCAATGGAGTCTTTTTCCCTAAGGGTGGAATGCACGCAGTTCCTAGAGCCCTTGCTGCTGCTGCACAAAAGCACGGCGTTGAATTTATCTACAACACCTCAGTTGAAAAAATCGAAACCTCTAATTCACGAGCAAAAGCAGTCATCACCAACACTGGCCAACGCATTGAGTGTGACGCCCTTGTTCTTAACCCTGATCTACCAGTTGCATGGCGTGAATTACTTGGAAAAACTCCATTGTCGGTCAAGCGTCTTCGCTACTCCCCATCGTGTGCCACTTTGCTCGTTGGTTCTTCGAAAAAATATGACCATGTAGCTCATCACAATATTCACTTTGGTGATTCATGGGATGGCGTTTTTGATGAACTTATCAATAAGAAAACATTGATGAGCGATCCAAGCGTGCTCGTTACAATTCCTACAAAAGATGACCCATCACTAGCACCTGCCGGTAAAGAGTCTTATTACATCTTGTATCCGACTCCAAATTTAGATGCTGATATTGATTGGAAGAAACAAGCAGGCCCTTATCGCGATCACATGATTAAAACTCTAGAAGATCGTGGATACACCAACTTTTCAGATGGCATCGAAACAGAAGTGATGACTACTCCCCTTGATTGGCAAGATCGCGGAATGGAACGCGGTGCGCCATTTGCAAGTGCTCATACATTTTTCCAAACAGGTCCATTTAGACCACGCAATATGGCCAGCGGTTTTGAAAATGTTGTCTTCACGGGCTCTGGAACACAACCAGGTGTGGGTGTACCAATGGTTTTGATCTCAGGTCGCTTAGCAGCAGAAAGAATTGTTGGACCAGTTAAGTAAATGAACGAGTTAGATGCTGCTGGAATTCAGGGAACGGCACTGCGTGCGTCCTATGAAGAGTGCAAGCGCCTTAATTCATTGCATGGAAAAACTTACTATCTAGCTACTCTCTTATTGCCAGCGCACAAACGTCCATTCGTTCACGCTCTTTATGGTTTTGCGCGTTATGCCGATGAAATTGTTGATGATCTTGCATCAACTTTAAGTGATCAAGAAAAAGCACTCCAATTAAAAACTTGGGGTGACTCGGTGCTTGCATCCATTTCAACGGGAATAAGTACCGATCACGTAGGTGCAGCCCTGATTGATACTGTTCGCAGATTTAATATTCCACAACAACACTTCGTAGATTTCTTGCACTCAATGACAATGGATCTCACTGTAGGTACGTACAAAACCTATGAAGATTTAATGGAATATGTATACGGTTCGGCAGCAGTTATTGGCTTACAGATGGTTCCAATTTTGGGTCCGCTCTCAGATGGTGCTTACGAACCCGCAAAGAAATTGGGAATCGCTTTCCAGCTCGCGAACTTTATTCGAGATGTCGGCGAAGATCTCGACCGCGGTCGCATTTATCTTCCGCTAGATGAACTCGCACAATTCGGAGTGACTAAGGAAATGCTTTATGAAAGAAAACTCACTCCACAGATAATTGCGGCCCTTAAATTTCAAATTGAACGGGTCCGTCAATTGCAACGAGAAGCCGAACCTGGAATCGCTCTGCTTGAAGAATCAAGCCGCCCATGTATAACTGCTGCCAGCACTTTGTATTGTGGC
Organism: uncultured Actinomycetes bacterium; assembly: GCA_903890345.1. GTDB lineage: Bacteria > Actinomycetota > Actinomycetes > Nanopelagicales > Nanopelagicaceae > Planktophila. Next base: position 10,992 of record CAITAV010000179.1, on the reverse strand, counting down.
ATTGTTGATGAAGTCGAAAAGATTGGATATGACGTATTTAATAAACGCGCCAAAACTTCTACGGCGCGTCGTATACGGGTTGCACTTCCAGCATTTATTCGCGCAATATCTGCAAGATAGGTTTTTCCCTCCTATAGTTAGCAGTGCGGGAGCCACGGTGGCTGAGAGGATCTGAAATTCAGATCGACCGCTAGACCCGTCCGGTAATGCGGATGTGGAAGGAACACTTTGATGTCAACCATTTTATTTACAGCATGGGGCTATGAAGTTTCAATTCTTGAATTCATTGCAGCAATCACATCTTTTATTGGCGTTGGACTTGGAGTTACTGCCAAAAGAATTACGTGGCCATGGTGGGCACTAAGCAGCGCTCTCTATGCAATCTTTTTCTATCAAGCAGATCTATTCGCTAGCGCTGCACTTCAAATAGTTTTTATTGCTGCAGCGATCTGGGGATGGTTCGGATGGGGCCCTAAAGGCGCAGTGCCCTCTTCGTTATCGACTAAACACCGAGCAATGTGGGCAGCAGGATTAGTGCTTTCATTTATTGCGCTCACGCCATTACTTCAAAACATGGGAGCTGCTGCAACCTGGTCTGATGCGCTAATTTTCCTTGGAAGTTTCTTTGCGCAAGCAATAATGGTTTATGAAAAATACGAGGCTTGGCCACTCTGGTTTGCTATAGATCTTTTGGCCACAATTCAATACGCGGTTTTGGGATATTGGTTCACGGCTGTTTTATACGCAGCATTCACAGTGATTGCCCTGATTGGATGGAAGCGTTGGTATGAATCTCACCGAAGCGCTCACTGATTTACTTTCAGCCTCTGGCCCCCATCTCATTGCAATAGATGGTCCGGCAGGTGGTGGGAAAAGCACATTGGCTAAAGATTTATATCTTTTTTTTAGCACCACGCGCGAAATTAATCTTCTTGGATTAGACGATATATACGACGGTTGGACAAACGCACTTGGTGAGAAGTTAACGAATGATTTGGAAACCATTGCAAGCGCTCATGCGCAGAAAAAATCTACATCGATGCAGATTTACGATTGGGCATTATCTAGATATGGCGATCTTCGAACCTTAGAACCTAAGGAAATACTCATAATTGAAGGTGTAGGAAGTGCGCAAGAAGTAATTCGTGAGCACAAAGCAATCACGATCTGGATGGATATTGATCCACAACTTGGTGTGCAGCGAGTATTAAATCGAGATGGCCATCACATCGCCGAGGAAATGAAAGCGTGGCAGGAGTTACAGAGCCAACATTTTGCAGATAGTGGTGCTAGAGATAACGCTGATTTCATTATCACCACGGCATAAATTGGGCGCGCCACGCCTGCGTATCTGTGGGCTGTTATCTAAGATTTCTACGTGTCTGATCTATCCGGTGAACTCATTGATGGGCGTTATCAACTCATCTCCCAGATAGCTCAAGGCGGTATGGCGAGTATTTATTCAGCTCTTGATACGCGATTAGATAGAAAAGTTGCAGTCAAAATAATGCATCCTCATCTTGCTCAAGATGAAGCATTCGTTAATAGATTTATTCGTGAAGCAAAAGCCGCCGCAGCACTTACGCATCCCAACGCAGTATCTGTGCAAGATCAAGGCTGGAACACAAATGGTGTTCCAGCGGTTTTTATTGTCATGGAAATGGTCGAAGGAAATACTCTTCGTGAATATTTAGAAGAATCTGGAAAATTTGGAATTGCCCAGACGTTGCAGTATCTGACAGCAATATTGGGAGCACTCGCTGCCGCACACAAATTAGGAATCATTCACAGGGATATCAAACCTGAAAATATATTGATTTCTCATGACGGACGAATAAAGATTGCAGACTTTGGTTTGGCTCATGGAGCACTTATCGGAAGTACCTTAACTGCTGAATCAAGCGTTGTTCTCGGCAGCGTTTCCTATCTATCCCCCGAGCAAGTGCAACGTGGAATTTCAGATTCACGAAGTGATGTGTATTCCACGGGAATACTTGCCTATGAATTACTTGTTGGAGAAAAACCTTTTTCAGGTGATAGCCCCATTCAAATTGCATACATGCATGTCAACAATCGAGTCCCTCGCGTAAGCCAAAGCAGATCAGATATTCCAAAAGAACTAGATGAACTTATTTTCTCGGCAACTAGTGCTAATCCCGATGAACGCCCACGAGATGCCGGAATATTTCTTGCCGCAATCCAAGATATCGCCCGCTCGCTAGATCCCAAGCGAAATCAACTCAGTCTTGAATTAGATATTCCAATGCAGAAAATTTCTGAAAAACCTTCACGTTCAAAGTTGAAGAAGAGTAAAGCCGAACCTGTTAAAGAACTTACGCAAGAAAAACCCGTGCGCGAACTTACGGCTGGAACTAAACGACGCATTAGTAAACGAGTTCGCAGAAATCGCATAATCGCTGTACTTCTCGCCGTAGCCCTTGGTATCGGTGGTTGGTACGCACTAATCGGTCCAGGTTCGCGCATCGTTGTTCCATCAGTTGTTGGCGCCAGCCTTGATGAAGCAAATGCAGCACTCACTCCACTTGGTTTAAGTTCTGAAGTTATCGAGAAACGCTTTGATGAAGAAATCGAAGCGGGCAGAATCTTGGAATCAGATCCCAGTGGTGGTGGAAAAGTTGATACTGGCGGAGTTGTTAAGTTAGTTATTTCTAAAGGACAAGAACGCTATGTGATCCCAGTTCTTACGGGACTCACGCCTGAAGTTGCAATAAAAACCTTGACCAACCAACCACTGAAATCTGCGGGAATTACAGAAGAATTCAATTCAACTATTCCAAAAGGTTTAGTCATTTCATCCAATCCATCTAATGGTCAAAAAGTAAAACGTGATACCCCAGTTACCATTCTTGTAAGTAAAGGCGTCGAAGAAATTGCGTATACAACTTATGTGGGTCAAAGTGGAGATCAAGCTCAGAATGAGTTAACTGATGCTGGATTCAATGTGGAGAGTTCATTTGCATACAGCGAAACAATTGCTGCAGGTGCTGTGATCTCGCAGATTCCAGCTGGTCTCGTGAGCGCTCCAAAGGGTTCCACAATCACTCTTGTTGTTTCTAAAGGTTCAAAGTTTGTATTTATTCCAAATGTTTATTCAATTGAAACTTCCAAGGCAATCGCTGCACTAAAGGACCTCGGTCTCAAAGTTAAAGTTCGAAGTATGGGAAAGAAAAGCGTTAAGAACGTAACTAATGTATCTCCGAAGGTAGGCGCGAAGGTTTTACGTGGCACCGTAGTAACCATCACAGTAGGCTAGCCCGATGCCAGCCACAGTGAAGAAACCGCGTATTGGAGCCCACACACCAACAACAGGTGGAATGGCTAAGCGTTCGATTGAATATGCGCGCACTATTGGGGCCGAAGCAATTCAAGTATTTGCATCAAATCCGCGCCAGTGGTCAATGCCAGATGCCAATGTTGCAAACGATAATGAATTTAAAGAAAAAGCCGCTGAACTTGATATTGAAACATATGTGCATGCTCCATTTTTAATCAACTTAGGTTCACCTACAGAAGAAACTTATAAAAATTCACTCGCAGCAACTGCCTACGCGATCAAGCGAGCAAAAGATATCGGTGCGCTCGGAGCAGTGATTCACACGGGTTCTGCTGTTAAAGAAGATAACGTCAAGCAAGCATGGAAGCAGATTCACGAAGGCATGATGCCGATTCTGAACAAACTCAGCGATGACTCCCCTTACCTGCTCCTTGAACCAACTGCTGGACAAGGCCAATCCCTTGTTAAAAAACTTGATGATTTAGAGAATTACTTAAAGGCTCTTGAATACCACCCACGCGTTGGAATTTGTTTAGATACTTGCCATGTTTTTGCCGCTGGTCACGACATATCTGTTAAAGGTGGGATGACCGCCACGATTGATTTACTTGTACAAATTGCTGGAATCGAACGCTTTCAATTGGTTCATGCAAATGATTCGATGGATGTGTGTGGGGCTCTCAAAGATCGCCACCAGAATCTCGGCGATGGTCATATTGGTTTAGATCCATTTAAAGAATTACTTGCTCACCCAGCCGTTGCAAATGCGCCTCTTATTTTGGAAACTCCCGGACTAGAAGAAAAACATGGACCAGAGGTTGCGCTGTTAAAGAAGATGCGCGGATGAGCACGCAACACGCTAACCGTCTTAAATTAGCTCCTTGGGCACTTCTCCTAGTTGCAGCGTCCTGGGGTTTGGCATTTGTAATCATGAAAGATTCCATCGCTCGCCAGAGTGTAAATAACTTTCTCTTTAGTCGCTTTGCCCTAGCCGTTGTTGTAATGCTTTTACTTCGACCACAGGTAGTAAAGCAATTTAATAAAGATTTAGTCCTGCCTTCTGCCTTCGCAGGTTTTTTTCTTGGTGCAGGCTACATCTTGCAAACTCTGGGACTTGAACGAACTGGCGCTGCAATTACAGGATTTATCACTGGGCTATATGTTGTATTTACCCCACTAATTGCCGCAGTGATACTCAAGGCGCGAATCACACTTCTCACGTGGGGTTGCGTTCTGCTTGCAACGCTCGGGTTGGCGCTGTTATCACTGCACGGATGGTCAATTGGTTTTGGTGAATTACTTGTCCTTGGAAGCGCGTTTTGTTTTGGTGCACACATAATTTCACTTGGTAAATGGAGTTCTGGCCGAGATGCCTACGCAATGACCGTTATCCAACTTGCAATGTGCGCACTATTAAGTGGGCTCGCATCCATTGCAGAAGGTGGATACTCCGCACCACCTGATTGGGGCGTTTGGGCAACAGTTATTTTCACGGCAGTTGTTTGTACTGCAATCGCATTCATGGTTCAAACATGGTCACAGGCACATATGACCACTACAAAAGTTGCGGTTATCCTTACGATGGAAGTTGTCTTTGCCGCAATTTTTGCCATTATCTTTGGTGGTGAACGCTTAACCTTACAAACTGCGCTTGGCGGAACCCTTGTTGTCATAGCAATGTATGTAATTGTCATCAAAGAATCATGAGAAAATAAACCATGGCAATCGACCTACGATCAGATACCGTCACAAAACCTTCACAAGCGATGCGAGATGCCATTGCATCAGCACCCGTTGGCGATGATGTTTATGGTGATGATCCAACGGTTAATTCACTTGAAGAACGAGTCGCTGCAATGTTTGGCAAAGAAGCAGCGCTTTTCTCCCCTACAGGTTCTCTCGCAAATCAATTAGCAATTCGATCCCTTGTGGCACCTGGTGAAGAGTTAATTGCCGAAACAAATTCACACATCGTTCGCGCCGAACTAGGCGCTGCAGCCGTTTTTTCTGGAATCACAACTCGTACATGGCCTGCTAAAAATGGTTTACTAAAAGCTAGCGATGCTCTAGAAATAGCGCGTCCAAACTCTGGACCGTACTTGGTTTCCACAACTGCAATCGCAGTGGAAAACACCCATAACTTTGGTGGCGGAACTGTTCAACCAATTTCAGAGATAGCCGCACTTAAAAAAGGCGCTGATGAAATCGGTATTGCTATGCATTTAGATGGTGCGCGTATTTGGAACGCTCATGTGGCAAGTGGAGTGAGCTTTGCTGAATATGGAAAGTACTTCAACACCGTCAGCGTCTGTTTATCTAAAGGCCTCGGAGCACCGGTTGGTTCTCTTGTACTTGGAAGCACAGAGATGATTGCTCGTACGCGTGTCTGGCGTAAACGCTACGGCGGTGGAATGCGACAGATTGGATTACTTGCTGCAGCGGGTCATTTTGCACTTGATCACAACATCAATCGCCTAACAGAAGATCATGCACGTGCAAAGAAAATTGCTGTGGCACTTGCTGCCATCGATTCATCCTTAATTGATCCTGCAACAGTTGAAACAAATATTGTTGGCTTGGATCTAGCAAAATTTGCATTTAGCGCTGCGGATTTCGCGGCAAAGTGCAAAGAAAATGGTTTGTGGATTAGCGCACTCGGTCCAAAATATGCCCGACTAGTTACTCACTTAGATTTCGATGATGCGCAAACAGAAGAAGCGATTGAAATTCTAAAGCGCTGCCTCAAAGCGTAATAACCACTCTTTTTTATTTAAACCGTACGCATAATTTCCAAGTGAGCCGCCTGTTTTAACAATGCGATGGCACGGAACAACTAGAACAATTGCATTCTTTGCGCACGCACTTCCTGCTGCACGAACAGCAGCGGGTGATCCTGCTCGGTCAGCAAGGTCAGCATAGGAAAGAGTTTTGCCAGCCTTTACCTTTCGCATGGCCTTCCATGCTGCTTGGGAAAAATGAGCACCTGGTTGCCTAACTTTTATTGCATCAAGGGCGCTTAAATCACCATCAAAGTAATCTGAGATGAGTTCGGAAATTACAGGAATAGATTTCATTTCCTTTATTTCGCGAGTTCTATCTTCTTCATCGAGCGATGCTTTGAGTGCACTCAGCGTTGAAAGATTAGCCCCGAGTAAAACATCTTCATGGGCGATGAGATTGAGGGTACCGATCGGAGTTTTGTGTGACGTTAAAAAGAGAGGCACACCGCTAAATTAGCGGTCACGCAACATCTCGGCAACTAAAAATGCTAATTCAAGTGATTGAGAATGATTCAAGCGTGGATCGCAAGCACTCTCATAACGTGATGCAAGATCAGATTCAGAAATCTGTTCTCCGCCGCCAACACATTCGGTGACATCATCTCCGGTTAATTCAATGTGAATGCCACCTGGATGAGTGCCGAGTGATTTATGTACCTCAAAGAAGCCTTTAACTTCATCCATAACATCATCGAACTTACGTGTCTTGTAACCAGATGGCGCCTCATAAGTATTGCCATGCATTGGATCGCACACCCATAAAACCTTTGCACCAGACTTGGTTACGCCATCAACTAGTGCTGGCAACGCTTCGCGAATCTTTGATGCACCCATGCGAGTAATAAATGTAATGCGTCCTGGTTCGCGATCTGGATCGAGGCGGTTAATGAGGGCAAGTGCATCTTCAACAGTTGATTTAGGTCCAAGCTTTATACCGATTGGATTTTTGATCTTCGATGCAAAATCAATATGTGCACCATCTAGTTGGCGAGTGCGCTCACCAATCCAGAGAAAGTGCGCCGAGACATCGTAAGGATTTCCAGAAAGAGAATCGATACGAGTTAAAGCCTTCTCGTATTCAAGAATGAGTGCTTCATGGCTTGAGAAGAAATCAACTGACTTAAATGCTTCCGGATCCACTCCTGCTGATTTCATGAAATCTAACGCGCGACCGATTTCCTTTGCCATCTCTTCATAACGTTCGCCAACAGATGAGTCACGAATAAATCCTTTATTCCATTCGTGTACACGACGTAGGTCTGCAAAACCACCTTGCGTAAATGCACGGACAAGATTGAGTGTTGAGGCAGATGTGTTGTAGACGCGAACTAAGCGTTGTGGATCTGGTGTGCGAGCACTCTCTGTAAATTCAAGATCGTTTACAGCGTCGCCTCGGTATGCCGGCAGTGTTACGTCACCACGAGTTTCTAAATCATTTGAACGTGGCTTTGCGAACTGCCCAGCCATGCGACCTACTTTTACGACTGGAAGAGATGAGTAGTACTGAAGTACTGCTGCCATCTGCAAAATAGTTTTGATGCGGTTGCGAATTGAATCTGCTGTCGCGGCCGCAAAAGTTTCTGCGCAATCTCCGCCTTGTAACCAAAATGCTTTTCCTTCAGCAGCTAGTGCAATGCGCGCCTTGAGATCATCACATTCACCAGCGAAAACAAGTGGTGGAAAAGATTTGAGCTCTTGCACTGCAGATTTAATTGCTGCGCCATCATTTCCACCAGGCCATTGCGGTTGTTGGGCCGCAACTAATCCAGGTGTGAAGAGATTATCGAGTGAAGAGTTCATAGGGATAAGGGTAGAGAACCTAGGGGTATTCGCGCAGGCGAATTACCCGAAGAAAATCTCTGCTTCCTTATAGAGCGCAGGATCAACGGTTTTCAATTTTTCAGTCGCAGTTGCTAGCGGTACACGCGCAATATTTGTCCCGTGAAGTGCAACCATTTTGCCCCAGTCACCTTCGTGAGCCGCAGTAATTGCATGCAGCCCAAATCTAGTTGCAAGAACACGATCGAATGCTGTTGGCGTTCCGCCACGTTGAATGTGACCCAACACAGAAGTGCGCGCCTCTTTGCCAGTCTTGGCTTCGATTTGTCCTGCAAGCCAATCGCCAATTCCTGAGAGTTTTACGTGACCAAATGCATCAAGAGTTTGATCCTTAGTAATCATGTCGCCTTCTTGTGGAATCGCACCTTCAGCAATAACAATAATTGGCGCAAAGCTGGACTTATAACGAGATTCAACCCACTCACAAACTTTGTCTACTGAAAATGGAATTTCAGGAATCAAAATACATGTGGCTCCACCTGCAAGACCGGAGTGCAGAGCAATCCAGCCAGCATGGCGACCCATTACTTCAACAATGAGCGTACGGTGATGTGATTCTGCTGTTGTGTGCAAACGATCAATCGCTTCAACGGCAATATTTACTGATGTATCAAATCCAAATGTGTAATCAGTATTATTCAAATCATTATCAATAGTTTTTGGAACACCAATAACTTTTACGCCGAGTGCATCGAGTTTTGTAGCAACACCGAGAGTATCTTCTCCGCCAATTGCGATGAGAGCATCAATGCCCATCTTTGTGAGATTATCTTTAATCTTTTCTACGCCATTTTCAATCTTGAATGGGTTTGTTCGTGATGAACCGAGAATTGTTCCACCGCGCGGAAGAATGCCGCGTGTCGCTTCTAAATTTAAAGGCATCGTTAGACCTTCAAGAGGTCCCTTCCAGCCATCACGGAAACCAACAAACTCGTGACCATATTCTTTTACGCCTTTGCGAACAACCGCGCGTATTACTGCGTTAAGTCCAGGGCAATCTCCGCCACCTGTTAGAACACCGATGCGCATCTAGAAAACTCCTAATAAATTCTGTCTTAGATTGGTCAACGTTGACTGGCACAGTCTAGCCTTCACCCATGGCCAACTCGAAATTAGTTGCAGGCGTAGATTCATCTACCCAATCGGTCAAAGTCGTTGTACGCGATGCAAATACCGGCGCACTTATTCGCCAGGGCCGTGCTAGCCATACTGATGGCACTGAAATTAATCCACGTATTTGGAAAGAGGCGCTGGATTCGGCAATTAACGAAGCTGGTGGATTAGATGATGTCGCAGCAATATCTATTGCTGGTCAACAACACGGAATGGTTGCACTAGATAGCAATGCAGATGTAATCCGCGACGCGCTTTTATGGAATGACACACGTTCTGCCCAAGCCGCGAAAGATCTCAACCACGAATTAGGTGGAGATGCTGAGACTGCGCGCAAAGTTGGTTCTGTTCTAGTTGCATCATTTACCGCATCAAAACTTCGTTGGATGGCAGATGCTGAGCCAGAAAACGCTAAGAAAGTTGCAGCAGTAGCACTTCCCCACGATTGGTTGTCCTGGCAATTACAAGGTGGAAAAGATTTTGAAAAACTCTTCACTGATGCAAGTGATGCATCCGGCACGGGATATTTCGATCCAACAACGTCGCATTATCGCGATGACATTCTTAAATTAGCTCTTCGTCACGATGGTGATTATGTGCTTCCACGAATCATTAAGCCAGGTGAATTTGGTGGAACAACTTCTACCGGTGTTCCAATTGCAGGAGGTGCTGGCGACAACGCAGGTGCAGCCCTGGGAATTCAGGCTGAACCTGGAGATGTAATTGTTTCACTTGGAACAAGTGGCACAGCATTTGCAGTGTCAAAAACTCCAACACATGATGCAAGCGGACAAGTTGCTGGATTTGCAGACGCATCAGGACAATTCTTGCCACTTGTCTGCACACTCAACGCTGCGCGAATTCTTGATGCAGCAACGCGCATTCTCGGAATTTCACATGATGAAGTTGGACAACTCGCACTGACAACGGATGCTGGTGCACATGGACTTTCACTCTTGCCTTACTTTGAAGGAGAGCGCACACCTAATCGCCCCAATGCAAAGGGCGTATTTAGTGGAATGAACTTAGCAAATTCAAATCGCGCAGACATTGCACGCGCCATGATTGAAGGAATGCTCTGCGGTCTAGTTGATGCAGTTGATGCCTTAGAAAAACTTGGAGTTGGTGTGCAAAGAATTTTGCTCATTGGCGGCGCTGCTAAGAATCCTGGCGTGGCACCCATTGCAAGTGCGCTCTTTGGCCGTGAAGTTTTAATTCCACCTGCAGGTGAATACGTTGCAGATGGTGCAGCTAAACAAGCAGCATGGGCACTTCTTGGTGGATCTTCTGCACCACGCTGGGACTTAGGATCTGTTGCTAGTGTTAATCAAAAAACAACACCACATGTTGTTGATCAATATCGCGTGCTTCGCGATCAAACCGAGAATTGGTGATTAATTGAGCCGTCGCTCCCTATCGTTATTTTTATTTGTTGGCTTGCTATGGGGAATCCCGTACATGTTTATGAAAGTAGCGATTGATACTTTCACACCATCTGTCATTGTTTTTGGTCGTGTCATCATCGGCGCAGCAATCTTGATTCCAATTGCAATCAAGCAGGGTGGCTTAGGCAAAATTTTCAAAGGCTGGAAATACGTAATTCCATATGCTGCAGCTGAAATGATTGGTCCTTGGTATCTCATCTCATCGGCTGAAAAAGACATTTCATCAGGGTTAGCTGGTTTACTTGTAGCGACAGTTCCAATTTGGTCAACAATATTTGCCTCAGTCAATGGCGATAAAACCGTGTGGCATAGCTCTAGATTATTTGGATTGGTGTTTGGATTTGCGGGCCTTGTTGCACTCGTTGGAATTGAAAGCATCACCGGCAATAGTTCTATTAAATCTATTGCGATGGTTTTGCTCGCCGCAATGTTGTACGCCTATGCAGTCAACATGATCACTCAAAAGTTACCTGGTGTTTCGGGAATCGCACTCAACGGTGTTGCTATGGCAATTTCTGCG
>CAITAV010000178.1 GCA_903890345.1 uncultured Actinomycetes bacterium | reverse complement strand
ACAGATCTTGCTTCTCTTCGCTCTCGGTGGAATGAAGTATTAGACCTGCTCGAATCTCGAGATCGCATTGCGTGGTTAGTTTTCTTTGATGCTCGACTCGCATCCTTTGATAACAATGTCTTGACCTTAGATTTTTCCGATGCTCGCAAGTTTGCATCTAGTCACGAATATCAAGCAGTGCGTCCAAAACATAAAGAGTCTTTAGCCGCTGCAATCAAAGAAGTTTTTTCAATCGATATTGAGATTGCAGAACTGGCATGAAGAAGAAGGTTTCAGTAATTGCTATTTCACTCTTCGCACTCTTTGCAAGTGATCTCATGCCTGCACATGCTGAAGAAATTCCCGTAATAAACGATGCCGGTCCGCTTGCGGCTATTGAATTTAAAGGTCCAGGAGAACGAATCCACGGAGCAGATATCAGCCGATGGCAACATCCAAACGATAAGTTAATTAACTTTACAAAGATGCGCAGCGCCGGAATTAACTTTGTGATGATTAAGGGTTCTGATACTAGAGATGACGCTGATGCACTCGCACGTAAGTGGCTCAAGATTGATCGCGATGCGGCGCATGCTGCCGGCATCTACACAGGTTTTTATCACTATGCGATTTTGCCTAACGTACCAACAAAGACTCTTGTTATAAAAGATGCCGAAGCTCAGGCACAAAAAGTGTTGTGGCGAATCGCATCCATCGGTGGTCTTACTGAAAAAGATTTGCCTATTGCTTTAGATATTGAAAATAAGTGTGTGAAACTGCGCACGAGTAAAACGTGTGCCAAATATGCATCGTCTAGCACTGTTACGACATGGTCAGAAACTTTCTTGCGCGTGATCAAAGAAAAAACTGGTCGCATGCCAATTCTTTACTCTTATTCAAACTTTCTAGAAGGTTCAATGAAGCGCAGCACCGAATTAGCGCAATACCCACTCTGGCTAGCGCAATATGCAGTGGATCCATCTGTGCCAACAAACCAACCTGGAATGAAAAATGGTGGTTGTTATGTGCATTCGTGGACTTCCGCTAATTGCAAAGCACAGTGGACGATGTGGCAATACTCATCCTGTGGAATCGCCCCAAAATATGGAGTGCCGGGTTCTCGATTAGATCTCAATGTATTTAAAGGAACACCTGATGCATTCGCTGCGCTGCGAAAAGGTTCTTGGGCGCCAGAACCATCAGATTTAATGCCAATCGGTGAACCCAGTGTGATGACTATTAAATCCGTGACATTTAGTAACACTAATCGACCCTTAGTTGTAGATGTAGATGTGATGAGACCAACTCTTGCACCTGTTGTTACGGGTTCAGTTAAGTTCGTGCAAGATCCTGCAAATCCTATGAAAGTTTCACTTAAGCAGAGCGCACTGCGTGCAACAAGTGGTTCGTGGACGCTATCTGTCGCTGGAATTCCAGCCGGTACGTGGAACGGTCAAATTGTTTACTATGACAACTCAGATACACACGCGACTTCGGCGCAACCAATAACAATTGTTGTAGAGCAAGCGTTAACTACTCCAAAGCCAAAACCAACGAAGAAGCCAGTTGTAAAGCCTAAGACAGATGGATGTAAGGGTCAGATTAAGAATTAAGCGCTAGCGAGTGCCTCTTCGAGGGATTCACTCTCGCGTTCTGCAATATCAAAATAAGCATTGATTGAATCTTTCTTCTGCTTTGCCGTCCATCCCAAAACTGGCGCAATTATTGCTGCAACATCATCGACTAAGTCCATTGCGCTATTTGGTGCTTCAAATGCTAAACGTGTGCGACGAGAGAGAACGTCATCAACACTGCGTGCACCTTCGTGGCTTGCTGCGTAATAAATCTCTGCTTTGAGATATGGCAGATCTTTAGTCACTGGTTTTGCCAGCTTTGGATCGTGCTTGATGAGTTCAAGAATTTCACTAATGAGTGAGCCATAGCGATTAAGTAAGTGGCGCACGGAATCTGTGCTGAGACCACTGCCTTCTGCAATGCGATCTACTTGTTGCGCTAAGGCAAAATAGCCATCAGCTCCAACAATCGGCACTTTATTTGTAACGCTATCTGCAACTATTCGGCGAAGTTCTACGCCAGCAAGATCAATTACATCTTTGCCCATCACGCGATACGTTGTGTATTTTCCACCCGCGATGCTTACAAATCCTGGAGCACTGCGATCAACTGTGTGCTCGCGAGATAATTTAGTTGTCTCAGAGTCCTTGTTATTTGAAACTAATGGGCGCAGACCTGCATAGACACCAATGACATCTTCAATTTTTAACTTTGGCTTGAGAACTTTGTTAGCCTCATTGATGATGTATTCAACATCGCTTCGGTCAGCAAGTGGTCGTGAACGATCTTCAGTGTATGGAGTATCTGTTGTTCCAACTAGCCATTGATTAGCCCACGGAATTAAGAAGAGAACTGATTTATCAGTTTTTAGAATAATTCCTTCAGTGGACTTAATCGCACTCTTTGGCAGAACAATGTGCACGCCTTTACTCATGGTCACGTGATAACCAGGCTTTAGACCAAATGATTCGTGCAGTTGATCACTCCAGATACCGGCGCACATAACTGTGGCTGTGGCTTTAATGGAAATCAATTTGCCTGTTTCGACATCTCGAGCTTTGACGCCAGTTACTCGCTTGCCATCTTTGATTAAAGATTCAACTTTGACACCAGTTGCAATAACTGCGCCGTGACGAGCAGCGGTGCGAGCAATCATCATTGTGTGGCGGGCATCATCTACTTGTGCATCAAAGTACTTAACTGCACCAGTGACAATATCTGGACGAAGCGATGGAGCAATCTCTGCAATCTTTTTCTGACTGATGTGTTTATGTCCTGGCAACGCTCTTTTGAATCCGCGCAGTGCGTCATAGAGTGCAAGACCTGCACCAACGTATGTACGTTCGCGTACTTTTTCATGCAATGGATATAAGAATGCAAGTGGTTTAACTAAGTGTGGTGCAAGGGATGAAACCATGAGTTCGCGTTCGTGCAGCGCTTCACGGACTAATTTAAAATCGTATTGTTCTAAATAACGTAATCCACCGTGAATTAATTTACTGGAGCGACTAGAAGTTCCGGATGCAATATCTGATGCTTCAACGAGAGCTACTTTTAATCCACGAGATGCGGCATCTAGAGCAGCGCCAACTCCAGTAACTCCACCGCCGATGACCAAAATATCGAATTGATCTTTTGCAAGGCTGACAAGGGCTTCATCTCTTTGCTCGGTATCGAGCGATGATGAAAACATTGATTTATCCTTGTCCCTGAAAGTGATGATTAGGTAGGCTAAGCGTAACGCGACATTGAACTTTGAGGGAAGTATGACTTTTATAGGCTCACTAGATCAAGGCACGACCAGCACTCGTTTCATGATCTTTGACCACGATGCCCAACTCATTGCATCGGATCAGTTAGAACATAGACAGATACTTCCGCAAGCAGGTTGGGTCGAACATGATGGTGCCGAGATTTGGTCGAATACTCAAAAGGTCATGGCAGGCGCCTTAGAAAAAGCTGGATTAAAAAGAAGTGACCTTGCAGCCATTGGTATTACCAATCAGCGCGAAACCACCATTGCGTGGGATGTAACAACGGGTGCACCTTTGCACAATGCAATCGTCTGGCAAGACACCAGAACCGCTGAATTTATGAATGATCTCAGCGATGCTGATAAGAAGAGTGTTATTCATAAAACTGGTCTTGCGATTGCGCCTTATTTTTCTGCAAGCAAGATGAATTGGCTCATAAACAATGTTCACTCTGTAAAAGTGGCGGTGCAGGCAGGTAATGCACGCATAGGAACAATTGATAGTTGGATTTTATGGAATTTATCGGGTGGAACTTTTGCAACAGATGTAACTAATGCCAGTCGCACAGCGCTGATGAATCTAGAGACTCTGGATTGGGATGCAGATTTACTTGCACTCTTTGGTGTTCCACGCTCTGTACTTGCAGATATTCGATCTACTTCTGAAGTGTATGCAAAGACATCAGATGGTGTTCCGATTGCATCCCTCGTTGGAGACCAACAAGGCGCGATGATCGGACAAGCCTGTTTTGGTATTGGCGATTCGAAAACAACGTATGGAACCGGAAACTTTGCTCTGGTAAATACAGGAACAACGATTGTTCGCTCGACTCATGGATTGCTCACAACGCTGTGCTACAAACTCGGCGATGCTCCAGCTGTCTACGCACTTGAAGGCTCTGTTGCAGTAACGGGCTCTGCTATTCAGTGGTTACGTGATCAAATCGGAATTATTTCTT
>CAITAV010000177.1 GCA_903890345.1 uncultured Actinomycetes bacterium | reverse complement strand
GTGGGACGATATTTATGCTAAATCTGAGAATCCAAACTTCCACGCTCCAGCGGCTCTCTATTCTGAGCCTGACCTTGCTATTCGAGTTATTCGAGACATCTTCAATGAAGATTTCCGCAAGCTCACTGTTCAGGGAAGCCAGGCCTTTGATGAGATTAATAATTACCTTGGATTTATCGCACCTGAGTTGGTTTCTAAATTAGAAAAATACACAGGCACTGGTGACTTGTTTGCCGAATATCGCGTCGAAGAACAATTAGCCAAGGCATTTGATCGCAAGGTGTATCTACCTTCAGGTGGTTCCCTCGTTATCGATCGAACTGAAGCCATGATTGTTATTGACGTGAACACCGGTAAATTCATCGGTAAGGGCGGAAACCTAGAAGAAACTGTTACGAAAAATAACCTAGAAGCAGCAGAAGAAATCGCTCGACAGCTTCGCCTTCGAGACTTAGGTGGAATTGTTGTAATTGACTTCATCGACATGATTCTTGAATCAAACCGTGAATCAGTTCTACGTAGATTAGTTGAATGCTTAGGTCGCGATAGAACCAAACACCAGGTCGCAGAAGTAACATCTCTCGGTCTAGTTCAAATGACACGCAAGCGCGTTGGACAAGGACTTATCGAAGCGTTCTCTACAACATGTGATTCTTGCTCTGGTCGAGGAATTCATATTCATACGGAACCTGTGAAGATGAAGGCTCCTATGCCACAAGTTAATTCACAATCTGCAATTCATGAAGATGTTGAAGAAGAATCAGCAACAGGACATGAATTCATAGAAGTTCAAAATGATGATTCATCAAATGAGCCAGAAGTGAAGAAGGGCTTAAAAGTAGGCGGCCGTAAACGCCGTCGTGCTGTAAGTACCGGAGTTGTCACTCCCGGCTCAGGAGAATGAGCATAAATCCTGACTCAGTTTGACCCATGGGCACGGTTCTCCGTACCCTTAGCGCCTGCCGGAATTACACATAGTGTGAATCTGGCCTTACGAAGTGGAGTAGTACGTGTACGCAATCGTGAAAGCTGGCGGACGCCAGGAGAAAGTCACTGTTGGAGAGACGATTGTTATCGATCACATTGATAGCAAGAGTGGTGCAACAGTTTCATTTCCTGCTGTTCTAGTTGTCGATGGCGCAACTGTTACTTCAGATCCAAAGGCGCTCTCATCTGTCAAAGTAACTGGTGAAGTTATTGATGACGTAAAGGGTCCAAAGATCGATATCTTGCGTTACAAGAACAAGACCGGTTACCGCCGTCGTCAAGGTTTCCGTGCGCAACATACTCGCGTAAAAATTACAGCAATTAGTATCTAACCGATCGTCTATAGGAGTTGAGCAATGGCAAGTAAAAAGGGTGTCTCCTCGACACGAAACGGTCGCGATTCAAATGCGCAGTACCTCGGTATTAAGCGCTTCGGTGGTCAGATTGTTAACTCCGGCGAAATTCTTGTTCGCCAACGCGGAACAAAGTTTCATCCAGGTGCAAACGTTGGTCGTGGCAAAGATGACACTCTCTTCGCTCTAGCAGCAGGAGCAGTTGAATTCGGTCGCGCTCGCGGACGCGATGTAGTGAATGTGGTTCCAGTAGCTTAATTTTCGGTTCTTACGAAAGAGCGAGCCGCGTTCAAGTGCGGCTCGCTTTTTTATTTCACAAGGAAACTTTTAATACATAACGGAAGAGGTGAACGTAGATGGCAACTTTTGTTGATCGCGTAACTCTCTATGCCATAGCTGGGAAAGGTGGCGATGGGTGCGTCTCTGTTAAACGTGAAAAATTCAAACCACTTGGCGGCCCAGATGGTGGAAATGGCGGACGTGGTGGAGATGTAATTTTGGTTGTAGATCCAAACGTCACAACCCTGTTGGATTTTCATCATTCACCACATCGCAAAGCTACATCTGGTCATCAAGGTTACGGTGATCGCAAAGATGGAGTATTCGGTGAAGATTTAATTCTTGGTGTTCCAAATGGCACTGTCATCTATGACACTCAAGGAGTACTTCTTGCTGACCTAGTTGGGATTGGTACAACTTTTATTGCAGCCCAAGGTGGCCATGGTGGTTTAGGAAATTTAGCTCTTTCATCATCAAAGCGTAGAGCACCTGGTTTTGCTCTACTCGGTGAACCAGGTGAAGAGCGCACGTTACAGCTCGAACTTAAATCTGTTGCCGATATTGCATTAGTTGGTTTTCCAAGTGCCGGAAAATCTTCACTCATCGCAGCTATTTCAGCTGCACGACCAAAGATTGCTGATTATCCATTTACAACACTCATACCAAATCTTGGCGTGGTCCAAGCAGGCGATACACGTTTTACAGTTGCAGATGTTCCTGGCCTAATTCCTGGTGCAAGCCAAGGAAAAGGTTTGGGTCTCGAATTTTTACGTCACGTAGAACGTTGCGTTGCACTTGTTCATGTATTGGATTGCGGAACCCTTGAAACTGATCGAAATCCAATTGTTGACCTTGAAGTTATCGAAAATGAATTAGCTATCTATGGTGGCCTTGAAGATAGAACACGCATTGTTGCGCTAAATAAAATTGATTTACCTGATGGCAAAGCTATGTCAGATATGGTTGCACAAACACTTCGCGATAAAGGCTATGACGTTTATCCAGTCTCAGCTGCCTCTCGTGAAGGACTAACAGAGTTGACGTATGCAATGGCTCGTCTGATTCAGAAAGCTCGACTCGAAGCAAAAACCGAAGAGCGCACAAGAATTATTCTGCGACCAACTCCAGTAGATGATTCTGGCTTTACGGTTAAAGCTAATGCTGATGGCTCCTTTACTGTGCGTGGCAACAAAGTTGTTCGTTGGGTTCGTCAAACTAACTTTAAGAACGCCGAAGCTATTGGATATCTCGCTGATCGCCTTGCACAGTTAGGAGTTGAAAAAGAGTTGTACAAGCAAGGCGCAGTAGCAGGAAGTGAAGTTCGAATTGGTTCGGGAGAAAATGAAGTTGTCTTTGACTGGGAGCCAACGATCGAAGCAGGAGCTGAGCAATTGGCTGGACACTTGCATCGACGCGGAGAAGATTCACGCCTTGATTCAACCTGGAAACCAGAGCGCGAAATCAATGTTCTCAGTGATGATGAAATTGCAAGCCAATGGGAATACAACGTGAGTGACCCTCATTCGCCTAAACTTGTCGAAGTGGACGAAGAGGGTGAGCAATGAATCGCGATGCAGTAACAAAGGCTAAACGCGTTGTCATAAAGATTGGTTCATCATCTCTTACTGGCGCAGCAGGTTCTGCTCTAGATGATTCATCTGTTGAAAAAATTGTTAGCGTCGTAGGGCAGTTAAAGTCTCGAGGCGCCGAAGTTCTCGTTGTCTCATCCGGTGCGATTGCAGCGGGCTTAGCTCCACTTGGATTAACAACTCGTCCAAAAGATCTTGCAACACAACAAGCCGCCGCATCAGTGGGACAAGGTTTATTAATTGCCAGATACACAGAGCACTTAGCTCGCCATAAAATCACAGCATCTCAAGTTCTTCTTACAACCGAAGACATTGTTCGCCGCTCGCATTATCAGAATGCACAAAGAACTCTGACAAAACTGATTTCACTTGGTGTTGTTCCAATCATTAATGAAAATGACTCAGTAGGTACGCAAGAAATTCGTTTTGGAGACAATGACCGACTTGCCGCTCTTGTGGCGCTACTCGTCAACGCAGATCTTCTTGTTTTGGTTTCAGATATTGATGCGCTCTATGACGCTCCGCCAACTCAAGCCGGCGCAAAGCCAATTCACGAAGTGATGAAAATTTCTGATATTGATTCATTAACTTTAGGTGGCGCGGGATCTGCCGGTGTTGGCAGTGGCGGAATGGTGACAAAAGTTGAAGCGGCTCGAATTTCTACAAGTGCCGGAATTGCAATGCTTTTGACATCCCTTAAAGAATCAAAGGAAACTCTTGCCGGAAGTTCACTTGGAACTTTATTTCACGCCCAAGCGAATAAATCTAATTCACGTATGTTGTGGCTAGCTCATGCATCAACG
>CAITAV010000176.1 GCA_903890345.1 uncultured Actinomycetes bacterium | reverse complement strand
GGAGTTAAGTGATGCTCGCAGTGAGAAAAGACTTCGATGTCGCGAATGATTACGAGTTCTTCGTGCCCAATGTCAAAAGTAGTTGTTAATACATCTTCTGGTGATTGCCACAAACCTGCGAAGTTTTCTTTAAATGCTCGTGCAACACGTGCAGGAGTATCTTTTAACCCTTCGCGCTCTGGATTTTCTCCAATAGCAATAAGTAACTCTTTAACTGCACGTTCTGCACGTTCGTGATCGTATTCATGTAATGCGCGGCCATCATGTGGACCCATTGATGCCGGGCTTATCTCACTCATTCGTCACTTTTCTTTGCGCGCGTTGTGCGCTTCTTAACTTCTTCTGGCGTGCTCTCAATTCGAGCTGGAACATCTACTGGTGGAACTTGAGATGGAATACGCATCGCAGAACCAGTCCATGCAGGACGGTTGTTGCGCTTTTTAATCTTCTTAAAGATCTTTGCAATCTCATCTTTATTAAGCGTCTCTTTTTCAAGGAGCGCTAAGACCATTGCATCAAGTGTTACGCGATTTTCAACTAGCAATTCGTAGGCTTCGTGATGCGCGTTCTCGATAAGTTTGCGAATTTCAGCATCAACAATGGCGGCAACGTTCTCTGAGTAATCGCGTTGATGTCCAAAATCGCGACCCATGAATGGTTCTGATGTATCCGAGCCTAATTTGATTGCACCAATTGCTTCAGTCATTCCGTATTGCGTAACCATTGCGCGAGCCAGGGCTGTTGCCTTTTCAATGTCATTTGAAGCACCAGTTGATGGGTCGTGGAAGATTAACTCTTCTGCTGCGCGACCACCGAGTGAGTACGCCAACTGATCAAGTAATTGATTACGAGTTGTTGAGTACTTGTCATCATCTGGCAACACCATTGTGTAACCAAGGGCGCGACCACGAGGCATGATCGTAATTTTGTGTACAGGATCTGTATGTGGAAGCGCATAAGCAACGAGTGCATGTCCTGCTTCGTGATAGGCAGTAACACGACGTTCATCATCAGACATGATGCGAGATTTACGTTGTGGGCCAGCCATAACGCGATCAATCGCTTCATCTAACTCTGCATGTGAAATAACTTTCTTTTCTTCGCGGGCAGTTAAGAGCGCTGCTTCGTTAAGAACATTTGCTAGGTCAGCGCCAGTAAATCCTGGTGTGCGGCGTGCGTAAGAAACTAGTTCGACATCTTTTGCAAGTGGCTTGCCCTTTGCATGCACCTTAAGAATTTCTTCGCGTCCTTTAAGGTCCGGACGATCTACTGCAATTTGGCGATCAAAACGTCCTGGTCGAAGAAGTGCTGGATCTAAAACATCTGGTCGGTTAGTTGCAGCAATTAAAATGACTGAGCCATTAGCTTCAAAGCCATCCATCTCAACTAGTAATTGGTTAAGAGTTTGTTCGCGTTCATCATGTCCGCCACCCATACCTGCACCACGTTGGCGACCAACTGCATCAATTTCATCTACGAAAACAATTGCTGGTGCATGAAGTTTTGCTTGTGCAAATAAATCACGAACACGAGCAGCACCAACACCAACAAACATTTCTACGAAATCAGAACCTGAGATTGAATAGAAAGGAACGCCAGCTTCTCCTGCAACAGCGCGTGCAAGAAGTGTCTTTCCTGTTCCTGGAGGGCCGTATAACAAAACACCCTTTGGAATCTTTGCACCAATTGCTGCGTACTTTGGTGGATTGGCTAAGAAGTCTTTAATTTCGCGAAGTTCTGCAATCGCTTCATCGGCGCCTGCAACATCGGCAAAAGTAGTCTGCGGAACATCTGGATCTTGCAACTTCGCGCGAGAGCGACCAAATGAAAATACTTTTCCGCCGCCACCTTGTGCTTGGCTCATCATGAAGAAGAAGAGCAAACCAATTAACAAAATTGGTGCAAAGGAGAATAGGAATGAAACTAAGAGTGATTGCTTAGGAACATCAACTGTCCAGCCCTT
>CAITAV010000175.1 GCA_903890345.1 uncultured Actinomycetes bacterium | reverse complement strand
TTCCTCGGCCGCGAACAGAAAAAAGGCCCAGTATTAAATGAAACTTCTATGGAAGCACTTGCTCGCAAAACACTCGATGGCTTAAGTGTTCGTACAGTTAAATCAATTCGCCAGACTGTTGCATCCCTTTCTGGTGGACAACGCCAGACTGTTGCGATTGCACGCGCAGTTCTGTGGAATAGCAAAGTCGTAATTCTTGACGAACCAACAGCGGCTCTCGGTGTTGCACAAACCGAACAAGTCCTAAACCTTGTTCGTCGTTTGGCCGATAACGGACTTGCAGTTGTTTTGATTAGCCACAACCTCAACGATGTCTTCGAAGTCGCCGATAACATCGCCGCTCTTTACTTAGGACAGATGGCTGCGCAGGTTGAAAAGAAAGATGTAAAGCCACAACAAATTATTGAGTTAATTACTACTGGTAAATCTGCCGGAGTTTCAGGAGTAAACGCATGAGTACTGAAATCATTCACGAATCCCCAACGCTTAAAGGCGCAGCCGCAGATTATTGGAGCCGCGTAAAAGCTGGTGACATTGGCGCACTTCCTGCAATTTTAGGTCTCATCGCACTCTGTGGAATTTTTGGTGCAATGTCTAATGTGTTTCTTACCCCAGGCAACTTTGCAAACCTTTTGACTCAAGCAGCAGCTGTGATTGTGATTGCTATGGGGTTGGTTTTCGTATTGTTGCTTGGCGAAATTGATTTATCTGCTGGCTATGCAGCTGGTGTGTCAGGTGCTGTACTCGTAATTCTTATTACGAATCATCAAGTCGCGTGGTACATCGCATTTCCGATCAGTATCGTTGTCGGTGGCCTCCTCGGATTTATTCTTGGTTCACTCGTCGCACGCATCGGAATTCCATCATTCGTCGTAACCCTGGCGGCCTTCTTGGCTTTCCAGGGCTTGTTGCTACTTCTTGCTGGCGAAGGCGGAACAATTCGCATCGAAGATAAGACAATTCTTGCAGTTGAAAATAGCAATCTTTCTCCACTTCTTAGTTGGGTCTTTTTCGTTGTCGTAGCGGTTGCATATGTCGCAACAGGTCTTAATCGTTTAAATACACGACGTCGTGCGGGACTAAAAACTGAACTCATTAAACTCTGGGTAATCAAAACAGCAAGCCTTCTGATAATTACTGGTGGCGCTGTATTCGCACTCAATGTTGAACGCAGTAATAACCCAGATCTCGTAAGTCTTAAAGGAATTCCATATGTTGTTCCACTCATTCTTTTCTTGCTAGCAGTGGGAACATTCGTACTTGGTCGCACAGCATTTGGGCGCCATATTTATGCTGTTGGTGGCAATGCAGAAGCTGCGCGACGTGCAGGTATCAACGTTAAACAAGTACGAATTTCAGCATTCGTAATTTGTAGCTCACTCGCAGCAATTGCAGGCATGATCTTTGCTTCTCGCCAAAACTCAATCTCGCCAACAACTGGCGGTAGCTCAACACTTCTCTATGCAGTAGGTGCCGCAGTTATTGGCGGAACATCACTTTTCGGTGGAAAAGGAAAGATGCGAGATGCCATCCTTGGTGGTCTTGTAGTTGCTGTTATTGATAATGGCATGGGACTTTTAGGGTACGCAGCAGGTATCAAGTTCATTGTTACCGGTCTTGTATTGTTAATTTCCGCAGGCGTTGATGCAGTATCTCGCCGCGGAAGTTCAGTTAGTTAGAGCTCAACTCCCATTAAGTGCTCTAGCGCTAACTGATCAATAACTTCGTATCCATAACCACGCTTTCCAGCGGCTTCTACATCGAAGGAATCCTTTGCGAGGTCCTTCCATGTTTCACCACTTGCAAGTGTTGGTTCTGTAAGTCCTGGAATATTTGATTCCTTCATTGCAGCAATAACACGTGGATCTTTTCTAAATGCTGCTGCGCGTTCTTTG
>CAITAV010000174.1 GCA_903890345.1 uncultured Actinomycetes bacterium | reverse complement strand
CCGGTTGATACCAATGATGTGTCTAGCAAATCGCGAACGTGAATGAATCCAATTACTTCATCCGTAGAACCACGAACAACTGGGTAGCGAGAGTGTGCTTTATCGACTGCGAGCGCGATCGCTTTAGAAATAGTTAGTGATGCATCCATAAAATCAACTTCGGTTCGGGGCACCATTAGTTCGTGGATTTGTCGTTCGGAAGCATTAAATACTTCTTCAACGATGTCTCGTTCTTCATCAGTTAAAGCTGCATGACCTGCTACTAAATCCAGTAATTCTTCTTCAGACATAGCGCTTCGTTGTTCTTTTGGATCAACGCCAAAAATTCGAACGACTAGATCAGTTGAGTGCGATAACAGCCAAATAATCGGCCTAAAAAGCGTGGCAATGGAATCGATTATTGGTGCAGAAGCCAAAGATATTTGTTCAGTACGAAATAGCGCCAGACGTTTCGGGACTAGTTCACCAAAAACCAGTGAAAAATAAGCAATTACTAGAGTTACCCCAATGAGTGAAATTGTGTTACTCCAGTTTGGATCTAATCCCATTTCTTCTAACCATGGAATTACATACTCGCCAAGTTTTTCAGCACCCAACGCAGCAGATAAAAATCCACATACCGTTACGCCAACTTGCGCGGCAGCAAGAAATCGATTTGGGTTTTGTGCAAGTAAGGCAACGCGTTTACCGCGTTTGCCTTTAGTCGCTAATTGACGAACTTGGCTTTCGCGAAGTGAAATCAAAGCAATTTCAGCCGCTACAAAGAGTGCGGCTAAAAGAATAAGTCCAGCAACAGTTGCTAAAGCGCCGATTAATCCGCCGAACGAGTGGGGCTCCATAAGGCTCTAACTCTACAGGAGTGCGCTTTGTCCGTACCCGCTAAACTTAGGTGCGTTGGGTCCATCCGGGCTCATCACCTTCATCCATGGATCGTCGGGCACGTACCTGCTCGGAGAAGGAGAAATTTCTCATGGCTTCAGTTGTATTTGAAAATGCTTCACGTATTTATCCGGGTTCAACAACGCCGGCAGTTGATAAATTAAATCTTGAAGTTAAAGATGGCGAGTTCTTAGTTCTCGTTGGTCCTTCAGGGTGCGGAAAATCAACTTTGCTTCGCATGCTTGCTGGATTAGAAGAAGTTGATAGCGGGCGTATTTTAATCGGTGGCAAAGATGTCACACACGTTGCGCCAAAAGATCGCGATATCGCAATGGTTTTTCAATCTTATGCGTTATACCCACACATGAGTGTTGCCGAAAACATGGGCTTTGCATTAAAGATTACTGGAATCGCAAAAGAAGAACGTGACCGCAGAGTTTTAGAGGCTGCAAAGCTTCTCGACTTAGAAGAATTCTTGGAACGCAAACCAAAAGCACTATCTGGCGGACAACGTCAACGAGTTGCAATGGGTCGCGCAATTGTTCGTGAACCACAGGTATTTCTCATGGACGAACCGCTTTCGAACTTGGATGCAAAATTGCGCATTGCAACTCGCACTCAAATCGCAGCGCTACAACGTCGATTAGGAATTACTACTGTCTACGTCACTCACGATCGAGAAGAAGCGATGACGATGGGTGATCGTGTGGCTGTGCTTAAAGAAGGAGTGTTGCAACAAGTAGATACTCCGCAAAATTTGTATGACAATCCTGTAAATGCTTTTGTCAAAGACTTTATTGGTACTCGACCTTTAACTTAATCTCTTCACCTCTTGTAAATGTATGTGGAGAATTGTCTAGTCCCTTTAGAACATGAACCTTTGCGCGGCCTTGCACTCGCCATTGATCAGTGTGTACAAGTGCTGTGTCTTCATCAATTCCAATTAAGTAAGCGCCTTCATCACTTCTAAGTGCAATCGATGCAATTCGATCTGGAACCCATCCGAGAAATTTGTCGTAATGCGGGATAACTTCAATATTTGAGATCAATCCAAGACCACTTTGAATATGTGACTTTCTGATACCAACTATTTTTGAACCAAAGGCCATCGCACCTGCTGAACATCCTGCTAGTGACGTTCCCGAATTGAACTCACTTCTAATTTTTTCCCATAGCGGAGTTTGATTAAATACTTCAGTGATGTAGCCCGGATCGCCACCAGAGAAATAAATCAAACCAGCGTTAGAAATTTCAGAGATGTACTCTTCGTTAAAAGCATCTTCTCTGCTTAGTATCGGCAGGAATCGGCATTTGGCACCTATTCGTTTAGCTTGCTCGGCTCCACGTTCTTTCCAAAATTCGATTCGATCGGCGCTTTCTTGACCCGCACCCGTTGGAATTTGAATATACGTATTTTCTTTTCCCTTAGAAATACCGCGCTGCAAGAGATCAGATTCAATCTCTTGCATTTGGGTTAAATACTCACCTGAGCCAACAAGTGCTAACGCACCCCGCTCAGAATTCATAAAGATTAAGCCATTGCCTTCTTGAGGTTTTCATCAATTGAATTGAGGAATTCCTGCGTTGTTTGCCATGGTGCGGTTTTGGAAATTAATAATGATAAATCCTTTGTCATCTTTCCTTGCTCAACAGTCTG
>CAITAV010000173.1 GCA_903890345.1 uncultured Actinomycetes bacterium | reverse complement strand
GGTTTCCCAGTTGATACATCACCACTTGTTCGTGCACACCGCGAAATTCCTGGTGTTGCAGAAAAGTGGGATCTCTATATTGATGGATTTGAATTAGCAACAGGTTATTCAGAGTTAGTAGATCCTGTTATTCAACGTGATCGTTTAGTTGAACAAGCAAAACTCGGCGCAAAGGGTGACCTTGAAGCGATGCAAGTTGATGAAGATTTCTTGCGCGCAATGGAGTTTGCAATGCCACCAACTGGTGGAATGGGAATGGGTGTCGATCGTTTGTTAATGGCGCTGACCGGACTTGGAATTCGCGAAACAATTCTCTTCCCATTGGTTAAACCAGAAGCTGAATAATTAATCATGGAAATTCGTCCAGCCCGTACTTCTGACATTAAAGGCATCCGCACGCTTATTGATACATACGCTGTCGGAAAACGTTTGCTCACAAAAGAGACAGTTACTTTGTATGAAAGCGTTCAAGAATTTAGTGTTGCAATAGAAAATGGCGAAGTTGTTGGTTGCGGCGCTCTTCACGTTTTATGGGAAGACCTCGCAGAAGTTCGTACAGTTGCTGTTATTGAAAGATTGCGTGGCACAGGTGTGGGTCATCAATTAATGCAAGCAATCGAAGAGCGCGCACGCGAAATCGGTGTGAAAAGAATTTTCTGTCTTACATTTGAAACTACATTCTTTGGTCGTCATGGTTTCGAAGAGATTCAAGGAACACCGGTTGATGCTGATGTGTATGCCGAGATGCTTCGTTCCTATGACGCTGGTATCGCTGAGTTCTTAGACCTTGAGAGTGTGAAACCAAATACCTTGGGCAACACTCGCATGCTCAAAAAACTCTAGATCTGCCGGTATTTCGGGCATAAATACGCCATATATGGGGTTGAAACCTATGTATATCTCGTATCGCGAGCCATGCCCCCTTCGGGCTAGGCTTACACACACTAGAAATAAGTAAGAAGGAGTCCACCAATGTTTGAGCGGTTTACAGATCGAGCCCGACGCGTTGTAGTGCTGGCGCAAGAAGAAGCTCGCATGCTCAATCACAATTACATTGGTACAGAACACATCCTTCTTGGACTTATTCACGAAGGCGAAGGCGTTGCAGCTAAAGCACTCGAATCTCTTGGCATTTCACTCGAAGGTGTTCGCGCACAAGTAGAAGAAATTATTGGACAAGGTCAGCAAGCACCAAGTGGCCACATTCCATTTACACCGCGCGCTAAAAAAGTTCTCGAACTCTCACTTCGTGAAGCGCTACAACTTGGACACAATTACATTGGTACAGAACATATTCTTCTTGGACTTATTCGCGAAGGCGAAGGCGTTGCCGCACAAGTTCTTGTAAAACTCGGCGCAGATTTAAACCGTGTACGTCAAAGTGTTATTCAACTTCTCTCTGGTTACCAAGGAAAAGAAGCAGTTGCATCTGGCGGACCAGCAGAAGGAACACCTTCTACATCTTTGGTACTCGATCAATTCGGTCGCAACCTCACACAAGCAGCGCGTGAAGGAAAACTTGATCCAGTAATCGGTCGCGAACTTGAAATCGAACGCGTTATGCAAGTTCTTTCACGTCGCACAAAGAACAACCCAGTATTAATCGGTGAACCAGGTGTTGGTAAGACCGCTGTTGTAGAAGGACTCGCACAAGCAATCGTTAAAAACGATGTGCCAGAGACTTTGAAAGATAAGCAGCTTTATTCTCTAGATCTTGGTGCACTCGTTGCAGGTTCACGTTACCGCGGAGATTTCGAAGAGCGCTTGAAGAAAGTTCTTAAGGAAATCAAAACTCGCGGTGACATTATTCTTTTTATCGATGAAATTCACACACTAGTTGGCGCTGGCGCTGCAGAAGGTGCAATCGATGCTGCAAGCATCCTTAAGCCAATGCTTGCTCGCGGTGAATTACAGACAATTGGTGCAACCACACTCGATGAATATCGCAAGCACCTAGAAAAGGATGCAGCGCTAGAACGTCGCTTCCAACCAATTCAGGTGAAAGAGCCATCTGTTGCTCACACAATTGAAATTCTTAAAGGACTACGTGATCGCTACGAAACACACCACCGTGTTTCAATCACAGATGGTGCACTCGCAGCCGCTGCAAACATGGCAGATCGTTATGTCTCAGATCGTTTCTTGCCAGATAAAGCAATTGATCTAATCGATGAAGCAGGTTCACGTCTTCGTATTAAGCGCATGACAGCACCTGCCGAACTCCGTGCATTCGATGACAAGATCGCAAATGCTCGTAAAGAAAAAGAGTCTGCAATTGACGGACAAGATTTCGAAAAGGCAGCTGGACTTCGCGATACTGAAAAATCACTCATCGCAGAAAAAGCTGAAGCTGAGAAGCATTGGAAAGCAACTGACCTAGATAAGGTCACAGAAGTTGATGAAGAATTAATTGCACAAGTACTTTCTGCC
>CAITAV010000172.1 GCA_903890345.1 uncultured Actinomycetes bacterium | reverse complement strand
TGTTGATTCCCAGACGTTCTCTACTTGGCGCAAAAGTCCATCTTCGTCGCCATCATTTGTTAAAACGCAGTCGGCGATAGCCCGGCGCTCTTCTTCACTAGCCTGCGCTGCCATTCTTTTTTCAATATCAGAGTGAAACATCCCTCGAGCGACTAAGCGCTTCCTTCTTAAATCTGCATCTGACTCAACGGTTATTACGAAATCAAAACGATCCGCTGCGTTCGTTTCAACTAGAAGTGGAATCTCATAAACCATTATCTGGCCTGGATTTAAACTAGCAACTGCTTCTTCAAATTCGGCCCTAATGCGTGGATGAATAATCTCTTCAAGATCTTTCTTTGCTTGAGGATTTTCAAAGACGATTTGTCCAAGTGCTACTCGATCGATGTCACCATTTTTTAATACAGTGTCACCGAACCGAAGTAGAACTTCGTCAAAACCTTCTGAGCCGCGTTCAATTGCTGCGCGCGCTAATTGATCTGCATCAATAACGATTGCGCCTAGTTGTGAAAAATATTGAGCAGCGAGTGATTTACCCGAGCCAATACCGCCAGTGAGTCCTATAACGAAGGCCACTAGAAATTACTCTGCTGCTACCTCAACAGGTGTTGCAGCAGCGTCAGCAGCTTTCGCTTCAGCCTTTTGCTTCTTATGAGCTAAGAAGCGCTCCTGTGCAACTGCATATTCTTTTTCCCATGTTTCGCGTTGGGACTCGTATCCCGGCTTCCACTCTTGAGTGTCAGCATCGAAACCTTCAGGGTAAATGAATTTGCCGTCAGCATCGTAACGAGCAGACATTCCGTACTGAGTTGGATCGAATGCTTCGATTTCAACTTCTTGTCCCTCATTTGCTTGCTTAAGAGATAGTGAAATACGACGACGCTCTAGGTCAATATCAATAATCTTTACAAATAGTTCGTCATCTACTTGAACAACTTGCTCAGGAATTTCTACGTGGCGCTCTGCTAATTCAGATATGTGAACAAGTCCTTCGATTCCTTCGTGTACACGAATAAATGCACCGAATGGAACAAGCTTGGTAACGACACCTGGTACAACTTGATTGATCGTGTGTGTGCGAGCAAATGCTTGCCATGGATCTTCTTGTGTTGCCTTAAGTGAGAGTGAAACACGTTCGCGCTCGAAATCAACTTCTAGAACTTCAACGGTTACTTCATCGCCCACTTCAACAACTTCACCTGGGTGATCGATGTGCTTCCATGAAAGCTCTGAGACGTGAACTAATCCATCTACGCCACCAAGGTCTACGAATGCACCGAAGTTTACGATTGATGAAACTACACCTGTACGAACTTGACCCTTTTGAAGTTGATTGAGGAAAGTTGTACGAGACTCTGATTGTGTTTGCTCAAGGAAGGCACGACGTGAGAGAACAACGTTGTTGCGATTCTTATCTAATTCGATAATGCGTGCTTCAACCTGCTTGCCAATATATGGAGTCAGATCGCGAACACGGCGCATTTCAACAAGTGATGCTGGAAGGAAGCCACGAAGACCGATGTCTACGATGAGACCACCCTTAACAACTTCAATAACTGTTCCGATAACAACTTCGTCGCGCTCTTTCTTGCCTTCGATGTCTCCCCAGGCGCGTTCGTATTGTGCGCGCTTCTTAGAAAGAATTAATCGTCCTTCTTTGTCTTCTTTTTGTAGTACTAAAGCTTCAATTTTGTCGCCAACTTTTACAATCTCATTTGGATCTGCATCGTGACGGATCGATAATTCGCGGGAAGGAATAACGCCTTCTGTCTTGTAACCGATATCAACAAGAACTTCTTCGCGATCTACTTGAACAACTGTGCCTTCGACGAGATCTCCGTCGTTAAAATTTCTGATTGTTCCTTCGATGGCGGCTAAGAAATCTGCCGCTGATCCAATGTCATTAACTGCAATTACTGGTGAAGTAGTCAAAATGCTCCGTAGGGATAGATGAGTAGTAGGGACAGGGAGCGCTAAGGGTACGGTTTTACGCGTTGCAAGGTCAATTCCGTGCGTATAAACAGCCTCACCCCCTGCGCAAATAGATAGAATCGCAGGAAATGCATAGATACAGAGAATTACTCCGATTCCCTAACGCATGGGTGCTGATTTTGGCTGCCCTGCCTGCACGAATTTCATACGGAATGATCGGTCTAGCAATTTTTTTCAAGACAGAACAAGAAACAAATTCTGTGGCAATAGCTGGGTTAGCAATAGGTATTAACTCACTGGCTGGATCTTTCACAGCCGGTATTCGTGGTTCTATTATGGATAAATGGGGACAGAAATGGCCCCTTAGAATCTTTGTTCCAGGTTATGCCGCAATGTTGCTTGCATTAAACATGGCACATGATCGAAACCTTCTTCTCATTGCAGCATTTGTTCTTGGAGTAACAGCGCCACCAATTAATCTTTCAGTTAGGCCCCTATGGAAAGATGTTGTGCCAGCAGATTTCTTAAGAGTTGCATACGCTGTTGACTCGGCGATTATGAATTTTGCAGGTGTCATAGGCCCTGTACTTGCAACAACATTTGCCCTCTCCTCGCATCCAGGATCGGCGCTCAGTACTGCATCGGCATTGATGTTCATCGGCGGTACCGCTCTTGGTCTTAGTTCTATTTCAAAGAATTGGATTCCCGAGAAAAAAGTTAAAGGCGCCGTCTCATTATGGCGTTCGAAACCATTGCAACTACTGATGATCGAAGGCTGCTTCATTGGATTTGGTTGGGGATTATTTGATGTTGCAGTTCCTGCATTTGCGACTCTAGAAGGATTTCCGCAGCGAACTGCGTGGATTTTTGGAGCGATGGGTGTAGCAAATGTCGTTGGCGGTCTACTTGCTGGCCTAGTTTCAAAAAATAGTTCGGCGCTAGCAACAATGCGCAAAACGTATCTCATGTGGTTCATTGTTTCGATTCCTATAGCCTTTACATATCCCGGTTGGTCCATGGCCTTATTCGGAGCAGCCCTTGGCTTAGTTGGTGGGGCAATTCAAGTTTTCTATTGGGAAGTAATGGAAGCTGTTCGTCCAAAAGGATCACAAACATCTGCATTAGGTTGGCTTTGGAGTGTTGAAGGAACTTTGATGGCTCTGGGTTCGGCCCTCGGAGGTTATTTATCGGAGATATTTTCACCGCGCTTGGTTCTTGCAACTACTTCTGTTTGTATCGGAATCGGTTTCATTGTTCTCACTCTTGGACGGGAACGGCTTAAGGCAGCAGATCGCATCCCTGAGTCCTATGAAGATTTAGAAGCTATGAAAGATAACTTGCCAACTATTAATTAATGCGCCGCTTCATTCCAGCTAGACCCAATACCAATACTGACATCTAAAGGTGCTTTTAGTTCGAATGCACTACCCATGCCTTTTCTTACCAAATCTGAAAGAACATCTACTTCCCCAGGTGCTACATCGAAAATAAGTTCATCGTGCACTTGCAACAACAGCTGTGACTTCAATTTATTCTCTTTAATAAGGCTATCCACGTTCAGCATTGCTTTCTTGATGATGTCAGCAGCAGAACCTTGTATAGGTGCATTTAATGCCATACGTTCGGCAACTTCTCGACGTGGGCGATTATCACTTGTTAAATCTGGTAAATACCTTCTGCGACCCATGACAGTTTGGGTGTATCCCACTTTGCGTGCTTGATCGACTACGTCACTTAAGTAATCACGTATTCCACCAAAACGGATAAAGTATTTATTCATCAACTCTTGTGCTGCACTCGCCGACAGGTCTAATTGAACCGCCAAACCATATGCACTTAATCCATAGGCTAGGCCGTAAGACATTGCCTTCATTTGACGGCGCATTTCAGGATCTACTTCACTAGCTTTCACACCAAATACCAATCCAGCAACGCTGGCATGTAGATCTTCACCTGATTCGAAAGCCTTAAGCAACGCAGCATCGTTAGAAAGATGCGCCATAATTCGCATCTCTATTTGACTGTAATCGGCGGTAAGCAGTGATTCAAAACCTTGGCCGGCAATGAAACACTCTCTGATTCGTCTTCCTTCTTCGGTGCGCAC
>CAITAV010000171.1 GCA_903890345.1 uncultured Actinomycetes bacterium | reverse complement strand
GCTTCAGTAGGTGAGTTATTGGCACCTCGTGTAAGAAAAACGCTGGCACCGAGTGCTAACAAACGACCTTCAACGCGTTGTGCAATGTCATAAACAATTTCAGATTCAATAACGTTGTTGGCAACATTTCCTTGATCTTTGCCGCCCAAACTTGGATCTAAAACAATTACTTTATTTGCAAGGGCAGGACCACGATTTTTTTGTGATGCGCTTTCACGAAGTTGTGATGGTGCGCCACCAGAAACTATTTTTGTTAAACGAATAAGTGCGATAACAGTTGCGGGACC
Organism: uncultured Actinomycetes bacterium; assembly: GCA_903890345.1. Lineage (GTDB taxonomy): Bacteria > Actinomycetota > Actinomycetes > Nanopelagicales > Nanopelagicaceae > Planktophila. The sequence goes on along the minus strand of CAITAV010000171.1, from coordinate 1,219 downwards.
ACACTGCCCATCGACTGCGATTCCAACAGATTTTTGAAACTCTTTAACGGCGCCCGATGTAAGTTCTCCGTAAATTCCATCGACTCGTCCGCAATCAAAACCCATTTCAGTTAACCGCGCTTGCAACGCCGCAACGTCATCACCACGCATAAGCGGTGGTTCTTGAAGATATAAAGAACGATCGCCTAATTTCCATCTGGCTTCTTCGAGCGCGCGAGCAGTCACATCATTGATAATGCCTGTGACTGTTAACCCGCGCGATTGTTGAAAAGAGCGGATCTCTTCTTCAGAGAGCTCTTTCATAATTTATTAAATAAAACTTTCGAGTTCTTTAAGCAGGGCTGGCTTTGGCTTTGCGCCAATAATTGTCTTAACAACTTCGCCATTCACATAAACATTTAACATAGGAATTGATGTAACCCCATATTTAATTGCGATTGCAGACTCTTCATCGGTATTAAGTTTTACAATCTTTAACTTATCGCCATGTTCTGCAGCAATCTCATCAAGGATTGGTCCAATAGCGCGACATGGTCCACACCATTCAGCCCAGAAATCAACTAGAACAGGCGTGCTGCTCTTAAGTACGACTTCATCAAATGTTGCTGCGGTTACTGCTGTTGCTGCGCTCATGGCTTCCCCTTGGTTGGTTTATTTACGTAACTTTACTAGTGAGATAGAAATTTTTCAGCATCGAGTGCAGCCTGACAACCAGAGCCCGCAGCGGTGATTGCCTGACGATATGTGTGGTCGACGAGATCTCCGCAGGCGAAAACGCCTTCGATATTTGTCTTTGTAGAACGTCCTTCAACCTTTACATATCCTTCGGCATCTAAAGAAACCTGTGTTGTGATTAATTCACTGCGCGGGATATGTCCGATTGCAACAAAGAGTGCACCGAATTCGCGCTTTGAAACATCTCCGGTGAGAACATTCTTCAGTTGTAACGATTCCATCTTTGTTTCACCTAATACATCTGTAACTTCGGTGTTCCATAAGAATTCGATTTTTGGATTAGCTTTTGCGCGATCAGCCATAATCTTTGAAGCGCGCAATGAATCACGTCGGTGAATCAAAGTTACTTTGCTTGCAAACTTTGTAAGAAATGTTGCTTCTTCAACAGCTGAGTCTCCGCCGCCGACAACTGCAATCTCTTGATCGCGGAAGAAGAAACCATCACACGTGGCACACCATGAAACTCCGCGGCCAGATAAACGTT
>CAITAV010000170.1 GCA_903890345.1 uncultured Actinomycetes bacterium | reverse complement strand
GATGGAAGTCGATCACTTACTGCAAGAGTTGTGACCTCATCGGTCCACCCTTCAATTAAAGCAAAGACAGTTTCTAACTTTGTAAGAGCAGCGAGCTGTGCAGGCGACTCTTCAGGAGTAAACATTCCTTCACCAATTGCAAGTGTGAAACTCTCAGGATTATTGGGATCGATATTTCCAGACTCCATTGCCTCTTGTGCTTGGCGTTGTATGGCATCGATATCAATATGAATACCTTTTCCGTATTCAGAAATTGCGGTGCGAATATATGAGACAAGCCATGGATTGCTCTCAAATAAACGCGCTACTGCTTCTTCACGAATTGCATGAAAGAGTGTTATTTCACTCTTAGGAATTTCAAGATCTTGCGACCACAGCGCAATATTTTCAGGCACTAATGCAGGTATTGCAGGATCTACTAGTGGCAGACCGACATCGTGGATTCCGGTAACAGATGATGCGAGTGCTCCAACTGAGTGCCCCAATTGCGTTGCAATGAGCGCGCTAATAAAGGAGCGAAGCAGAGTTGCAATTGTTTCGATAGGCATTGGAGTTTCCTCTGCCTGACCTTCGTTAATTGCTTGCTGCATCAGTTCGGAAACGGCAGCGGCTAAGCCAGATGCGAGTGGTTCTACGGTTGTTTGCCAACCTGCAAGTGTTGAATCAACCCAATCTGAGCGGCTCAGCGTTTGAGTAGCGCTAGCGATCGGTGCAAAGTCAGTGGCTTCATTTAGCCAGAGTTGAGCAATAGAGCTGGCTTGTGCGACAACGGTTGTATCTGTGTTGCCCACGGGAAGAGAGCCTGCACTTGAAACAATTTTCTTTGCGGTATCTCGAACAATGCTCTTTGGAAGTGATTCAGTTCCGGCAGTGAATGGATTGATAAAACCTGCAGGATTAATTCCTAGTTTTTGAAATTGTTCTGTGACTTGTTCTTGCATTTGCGCGAGCATCGCTGCCAGTTGTTCAGGGGTCATCTCATTGGGGTTCTCTTCAGAACCATCATCTGGGGTGAAACCAAATGCTGACATGACGACCTTTCTTCTAAAACCTTTTTGCTAACTACATGCTCTTCCATATCGTACGGGTGGTAACACCTATAACGCGCGATGAAAGAAAATAATTCCATTGAACTTATGGGCACTCCGACCTCTAGACTACGAACATGTCCAGTTCTTTCGTAGCCCTTATTTGGTGGGTAGTTCCTGCTGCGGGTTTAATTGGCGCTTTGGGTTACGTGGTGTGGGTTACGAAATTTAAAGATCGTTTTGAATCTGAAACGTCTCGTTCAATTGGGAAATTTAGTGAATTTCAACAGACATTTAGAGATCCCAATAATCAGACGCCCGTAAATCGCAATGATCCAACAGCAAATGAATTGCCACCTCAAAAACCATTTCAAGTTCCACCTTCGAATCAAGATCGCACACCGCTATAGCAATGCGCTATTCATCGCTACCCATTGCGGTTAAAGCAATCGTTCTTATATTTTTTGGATTCGCACTTTTCGCCCCGCTGCCATTTGTAGTTGTGATGCCAGGTGGTGCAACTGATGTATTAGATAAAGTCATTTCAATTAAATCTGAAAATTCCTACAAACCAAATGGGTCGCTCTACTTGCTGGCTATTCGAGTGACCAGCCCAGGTGCATCGATGTTTTCTGGTGAAATTGTTTATGGCTGGGTCAATGGAAATTCTCGAATTTACCCTCGCTCTGCGGTGTATCCGGATAACGTGAGTTCAAAGGTTTTAGATAAAGAAGCCAAAGTAGATATGACTTCTTCACAAGATAAAGCAAAAATCGTTGCACGTGCATATGTAAAGAAAAACTATCCAGAACTAGCAAGTGTTGATCCATCGTTGATTACTCTGGATGTCAAAAACACTGGTGGCCCAAGTGGTGGAATGATTTTTACTCTTGGTGTAATTGAAGAGTTAACACCACAAGATTTATTGCAAGGAAGAAAAGTCGCAGGCACTGGAACAATTGATCTAACCGGAAAAGTTGGCCCAATTGGTGGCATAGATGAAAAGTTAATTGCGGCGCAACGTGTCGGTGTAACAGTTTTTCTTGCACCTCGTTCAAATTGCCCAGAGATCACATCGGTTCCGAAAGGAATAACCGTCTTTGCCATTAGCACTATCGATGATGCGGTCAAAGCCCTTTCTGCAAATAGTTCGCCTGAAGTAATAGGTATGTCCTGCGCTAAAAGAGCCTAATTTTGCCCAAGTGGCAGAAGTGGCGCTCGGTTCAGTATCTTTAACTCATGACTAGTAGCTTCCCGAATTTAAACTTTAATCGCCGTCGTCGCGGACCACTTCCAATTGTTATCGCAATTTTGGTTGTTGCCTCCGTCGCACTCGTAAGCCTCAGTGGCTTCTATGCAGATTGGCTCTGGTTTAAATCAGTTGATTTCACAGAAGTCTGGTCAACAATTCTTCTGACGAAAGCGACTGTTTTCGTGGTTGCAGGTTTTGCAACGTCATTGATTATTACGTTAAATATTTATTTGGCTTTTCGTAAGCGACCTTTATATGTTCCACTAACTGTCGAAGCCGATAACCTCGAGCGTTACCGTTCACAAATCGAACCTATTCGTCGACTCGTACTTGCAGGGCTTTCACTAGTTCTCTTTTACTTCGGAGGATCATCTGGATCCCAACTCTGGGACACATGGTTGCTCTTTAAGAATTCAACTCCATTTGGTGTTACTGATCCACAATTCGGCCTAGACATTTCATTCTTTGCATTTAAGTTGCCGATGTATCAAGCACTTGTTGCATGGGGAATTTCTACCCTTGTCTTTGCAATTATTGGCTCTGCCATTGTGCATTATTTGTACGGTGGTATTCGTCCACAAGTAGCACAAGAGCGCACAACAGTTTCCGCCCGTGTTCAGCTATCTGTTCTCTTAGGACTTGTTGTATTGCTAAAGGCAGGTGCATATTGGTTGGATCGTTATGCACTTGCTCTTAAAGATAATAAATTGATTACAGGTTTGACATACACAGACGTCAACGCACTCTTGCCGGCAAAAGCTATTTTGACAGGCATAGCCGTGATCTGTTCGCTTCTATTTTTTGCAAATATCGTTCGTAAATCTTGGTTACTTCCAGCAGCTGGAACAGCGCTGCTAGTTATCTCATCTGTATTGATTGCAGGTATTTATCCTGCCGCAATTCAACAATTCCAAGTAAAGCCAAGTGAGTCTTCAAAGGAAGCGCCATTTATTCAGCGCAATATTGATGCAACACGTGATGCTTTCGGTTTGTCTGCCGTAGAAGTCCAAGATTTTCAAGCGACTTTAAATGCATCAGCGGGTCAATTATCAAAAGATGCAGCAACTATTTCAAATATTCGTTTAATGGATCCAAATGTTCTTTCACCAACATTTAGACAACTTCAACAAATCAAGCCGTACTACACCTTTGGTGCTTCCCTTGATATCGATCGTTACAAAGTTGACGGTGTTTCCCATGACACGATTGTTGCAATCCGTGAATTAAATATTGACGGAAACCCAAGTCGTAACTGGATTAACGATCACCTTGTCTACACACACGGATTTGGTTTTGTTGCAGCTTATGGAAATGTCCGCGATGCAGATGGAAAGCCATCATTTATCGTTGGCGATCTTCCTCCAACAAAGGGACTTGGCGAATTTGAACCACGCGTTTATTTTGGTGAGAACGTTCCTGATTATTCGATCATCGGTGGAACAACCACTGGAGAACCAGTTGAGTTTGATTATCCAGATGATGCCTCTGCAAATGGTCAAAAGAACGTAACCTATTCAGGCAAAGGCGGAGTTCCAGTTGGTTCTCTCTTTAACAAGTTAGTTTTCGCACTGAAATATCAAGAACAACGTATCTTGCTATCAAACTTGATTAATAAAGATTCGAAAATTTTGTTTGAAAGAAACCCTCGTGATCGTGTTGCAAAAGTTGCACCATGGCTCACTCTTGATGGAGACCCATATCCAGCACTTGTTGATGGTCGCATTTTGTGGATTATTGATGGTTATACAACTAGCGCCGGCTATCCATATTCACGCAAGACCACACTTTCAAGTGCAACATCAGATGCACTAACTGCAAACTCAACATCAATTACTGCACAAGGAAATGAAAGCGTTAATTACATACGCAATTCTGTAAAGGCAACTGTTGATGCATATGACGGAACAGTGAGTTTGTATCAATGGGATGAGAATGATCCTGTTCTAAAAACATGGTCAAAGGCTTTCCCTAAGAGCATTAAGCCAAAGTCTGAAATTTCAGATCAGCTAATGGAGCACATCCGTTACCCAGAAGATATGTTTAGAATTCAGCGCGATATTTTGAGTGCGTATCACGTAAAAACCGCAGCAGCGTTTTATGGTGGACAAGATTTCTGGCGCGTACCTCGCGATCCATCAACATTTGGAGCGAACGCAGGAAACCAACCTCCTTATTACATGACCATGCAATTGCCTGGTTCTGACAAGGCAGCGTTCTCATTAACAACACCATTCGTACCTCGTGGTGGTCGTGAAAACTTGGCAGCATTTGCCGTAGTTAATTCACAGGCTGGTCCGGATTACGGAAAAATTACTGTTCTGCAATTGCCACGAAGCACAAACGTTGCTGGTCCTTCACAGGTTGCATCTAACTTTGAAGCTAAACCAGAAGTTGCAAACTCACTCTCCTTGCTACGCCAGGGTGGATCAGATGTTGTACTCGGTAACTTGTTAACACTTCCAGTTGGTGGTGGCTTGTTATACGTACAACCTGTTTATGTGCGAGCAACATCAAACGCTGCGGCGTATCCATTACTGCAAAAAGTTTTGGTTTCATTCGGTGATCAGATTGGTTATAGCGACACTCTTAAGGGTGCACTTGATCAAGTATTCGCTGGTAACTCTGGAACATCTGAAACTGGTGCATCAACTGGTTCTGGAAAACCAACTACCGGTTCTGCAGATTTAGCGAGTGCACTTGCAAATGCAAAACAAGCATTAGCAGATGGACAAGCAGCACTTGCTAAGGGAGATTTCACTGCGTATGGAAAAGCACAAGATCGCTTAAAGGCTGCAATTGCCGCCGCAATTTCTGCGCAAAGCAAAAAGTAATTACTCATCTAAATCCGCTTCTAAATCGTAGAAGTACACTCACGGATTTGGTTATTACTGCTTGCTCACTTACGATAAGCCTTCCGACGCGGGGTGGAGCAGCTCGGTAGCTCGCTGGGCTCATAACCCAGAGGTCGTAGGTTCAAATCCTGCCCCCGCTACTAGATTCGTATATGCCATTCTTAAGCCATGATTTGGTGGCCTAGTGAAGTTCCAACTATTACTTATGGCAACATCACGCTGCGCCCATCTCGTGAGAGCGATATCGAAAGTATTTTTAAAGCGTGCCAAGATCCTTTAATTTCACACTTCACAACAGTTCCTGCAGATTACACACTCGAACATGCACAGGCTTTTGTCCGCCAACTCGATCCTGAAGGATTACAAAGTAAGCGTGAGATTAGATTTATAGTAGAAAGCAACCATGGTGCGTCACCGGAGTTAGCAGGGGTTATCTCGTTTCACTCACCAAGTTTTAGCAACAAAGTCGCTGAAATTGGTTACTGGATTGCAAAGGAATTTCGTGGAAAATCCATCGGCACAACATCGGTAAAAATGCTGACTAACTTTGGCTTTGAAACGATGGGTTGGAATCGCATTGAAGCAATGATCGATCATGACAACGAAGCCTCAAAAAAGGTTGTTACACGAGCTGGATACGAACATGAAGGTTTACTTCGTCAAAGAGTTGTCCGAGCAGATGGTTCAATAATTGATATGGACGTATACGCAGTGCTGCAAAGTAATTGGGTGGGGTTACAGTAATGGAATCACTTGCTTTATTCGTTGGGATCTTGT
>CAITAV010000169.1 GCA_903890345.1 uncultured Actinomycetes bacterium | reverse complement strand
TGTAATCCATACCTTGCATATGCAGTGATGATTGCTGCCGGCCTTAAGGGAATTGAAAAGAATTACGAATTATCAGCATCTAATGATTTGCAGACTCTGCCGACTAACCTCAATGAAGCTATCTCTGCCATGGAAAAGAGCGAGCTGGTTCGCGAGACATTGGGCGAGCATGTATTTGAATACGTGTTGCGCAATAAGCGCTCTGAGTGGCAGGACTATCGTCGCCAGGTAAGTGCCTACGAATTAGACAGGTACATCCCAGTTCTTTAGCAGTTGGTGGGATAAATTTGCCCCATGAGCAAAGAGATCACATCAGCAGGGCTACGTCGCACAAACATAATCGCTGGAATTTTCCACTTACTGCAGATGATTGCAGTCCTTTCACTCAGCAGTGATTTTTCCTTACCGATCACAGCAAAATATATGTCTGGTCCTCCAGGATCAACGTACGCCGAACCTGTTGTTCTCTTTAACACTCCTATTGGTTTAACTGTTGCCATTTTCTTAGGACTTTCAGCACTTGCTCACTTCATTGTTGCAAGCCCAAAGTTCTTCCCACGATATTCGGCAGGTCTTGCGCAAAAGCGCAATTACTTCCGCTGGGTTGAGTACTCCATCAGCTCATCAGTAATGATTGTGCTGATTGCACAAGTAACTGGTGTTTCAGAAATTTCAGCCATCATCTCAATCTTTGGTGTCAATGCTTCAATGATTTTGTTCGGATGGCTTCAAGAGAAGTATGAACAACCAGGAAATGGCGGATGGCTTCCATTTATCTTTGGTTGCATTACGGGCATTGTTCCTTGGATTGCACTGCTCTTTCATGTATTTGCAATCGGTGGGCCAAGTAACGCAAAAGCTCCTGCATTTGTCTATGTCATTGTTCTTACAATTTTCTTATTCTTTAACTCATTCGCACTCGTGCAATGGTTGCAGTATAAAAAAGTTGGCAAGTGGTCTGATTACATGCGAGGTGAGCGCACCTACATCACGCTCTCACTCATTGCTAAATCAGCACTTGCATGGCAAATCTTTGCCAACACCCTTATTCCGTAAGCGCTTTTTGCTCTTGCAGTAATCCTTACTTGCTTGAAAAGACAGAGTGGGGTTACCATTTACACATGACACATCGCAGCCTCCTCCTTCGCTGCCGTGGCGGGGCCAAGTAAGTCGGTCCCCTCGCCGCGGGGTTTGTCGCGCCGGCTAAACCTGACAAATCCCGTAACTAACAAGGAGTTTTAAAATGAATTTTCCAGAACAAAAACCATCGTCGATGCGTGCGCATCGGTACTCATCATTTATTCCTGTCGATCTACACGATCGCACATGGCCAGATAAGAAAATGTCGAAGGCCCCTAAGTGGTCATCAGTTGACCTACGAGATGGCAACCAAGCACTGATTGATCCAATGGATACGCCACGTAAATTAGCCATGTTTAATCTTTTGGTGGCAATGGGTTACAAGGAAATCGAAGTTGGTTTTCCAAGTGCCAGCCAGACAGATTTTGACTTTGTTAGAAAGATTATCGAAGAAGGCTTAATTCCTGATGACGTAATCATTCAGGTCCTAACTCAAGCCCGCCAACCGCTGATTGAGCGAACATTCGAATCCATTAAGGGCGCTAAGCAAGCAATCGTTCACCTTTATAACTCAACATCTACATTGCAACGTCGCGTTGTTTTTGGCCTTGATAAAGAGGGCATTAAAAAGATTGCAACAGAGGGTGCACAAATGTGCCTTGACCTTGTCAGCACAGTGCCAGAGACCAAGGTGTCATTTGAATATTCACCTGAGTCATATACCGGAACCGAATTAGAGTTTGCCGTTGAAGTCTGTAACGCGGTTAATGACATCTGGAAGCCAACGCCGCAGTGGAAGACAATCATGAATTTGCCGGCAACAGTTGAGATGGCTACACCAAATATTTATGCAGATTCAATTGAGTGGATGTGTCGAAACCTTAACAATCGTGAAAACGTAATTGTTTCGCTGCACCCACACAATGATCGCGGTACAGGTGTTGCTGCTGCCGAACTTGGTTACTTAGCTGGCGCTGATCGCATCGAAGGAACTCTCTTTGGCAATGGCGAACGCACCGGAAATGTTTGTCTTGTAACACTTGGTCTTAACTTAGTAAGCCACGGAATTGATCCGATGATTGATTTCACCAACATCGATGAGGTGCGTCGCACAGTTGAATACGCCAATCAATTACGCGTGCCCGAGCGCCATCCATACGGCGG
>CAITAV010000168.1 GCA_903890345.1 uncultured Actinomycetes bacterium | reverse complement strand
TGTTTTCCACGTTCAACAATGACGCCGTTTTCTAGAACGATAATTTGATCAGCATCTTTGACAGTGCTCAAACGATGCGCAATCACGATGCTTGTTCTACCCTTTAACGCAGACTTCAAAGCATTCTGGACTAACGCTTCATTTTCAGAATCCAAATGCGCAGTAGCTTCATCGAGAATAACCACAGATGGAGACTTAAGAAGTAATCGAGCAATAGCCAAACGCTGTTTTTCACCACCGGATAATCGATGTCCGCGTTCACCAACTAAAGTTTCAAAACGATTTGGAAGAGATTCGATCAACTGCCAGATTTGGGCAGCTTTACATGCCTCTTCCATCTCAGCCTCGGTGGCATCGTGTTTTGCATATCGTAAATTCTGGGCAATGCTTTCGTGAAACAAATGTGCGTCCTGTGTTACAACACCAATATTTGCACGCAAAGATTCCACAGTAAGTTCTCTGATGTCATTACCATCGACAAAAATAGAACCTGATGTAACATCGTAGAGTCGTGGAACCAAAGTACTTATCGTGGTTTTACCAGCACCGGATGGACCAACTATTGCCGTAAAACTTCCAGCCGGAACGTTAAATGAAATTCCTTTAAGAATTTCACCGCTTTGGACGTGTTCTTCTTTCGCGATAGATTCGAGAGAAGCGAGAGAGATTTGATCTGGACGTGGGTAAGAAAAATGAACATCTTTGAACTCAATGGATGGAATTTTCTTCGCGAGAGTAAGCGCCCCAGCTCTATTCGTAACCATTGGTTGTAGATCTAGAACCTCAAAAACTCTTTCAAATGAAACAAGAGCGGTCATCACATCTATTCGTACATTTGATAATGCAGTTAATGGTCCATATAAACGCGCTAATAAAGCAGTAATGGCAAGCAATGTTCCAACTGTCACACTTCCGTTTAACGCTAAATGACCACCAATTCCATACGCAAAGGCAGTAGCTACGGCTGCAACACTAGTTAAGGCGATAAAGAAAAATCTGTTGAGCATGGCCATGGTAATTCCGATGTCGGCAACTTTTCTTGCTCGAGATCGGAAAAAATCATTCTCGGCTTGTGCTTGACCGTAAAGAGCTACCAACATTGCTCCTGAAACATTGAAACGCTCCGTCATCGTCGAGGACATCGCGGCGTTTAAGGTAAAAGATTCCCTCGTAAGAGTTTGAAGCTTACGACCCACCCACTTTGTAGGGATTAAAAATACAGGTAGTAAAACCAATGAAACTACTGTTATTTGCCAGGAAAGAAAGAGCATGGCAGCCGTCACCAATATCAAACTGACAACATTGCTTAAAACTCCAGATAATGAAGAAGTAAATGCTTGCTGTGCGCCAATGACATCTGAATTGATTCTAGATATCAAAGATCCCGTTTGGGTTCTTGTAAAAAATGCTATGGATTGTTTCTGTACATGTACAAAAACTTGGGAACGCAGGTCATAAATTAAACCTTCACCGATCCTGGCTGAAAACCAACGTCCAATGATGCTCATCAAAGCATCTGCTACTGCCAACAAACCAACAATCAAAGCGAGCTGAGTTATCAAGGCGCCATTCTTAGGAATCACTCCATCATCAATTAGTTTACGAAGTAGTAATGGAGTGGCGACAATTAGGAAGGCATCAATTACAACCGTAAACAAGAAAATAGAAAGATAAAGACGATATGGCTTTGCAAAACCAAATATGCGTTTTACCGTACCTGCTTTTAGTTTTTGTTCTTTAACTGAAGGGTCAGCAGTCATTGTCCGATGCGCGGACCAAGCTGCATACATGGACATAGTTAGACCGTAAAGCCCAAAGCTCTTAGTTGTTCGCGACCTTCATCAGAAATTTTGTCAGGGCCCCAAGGCGGCATCCATACCCAATTAATTTTGACATCTGTGGTCATGCCAGCCAGTGCTTGTCTTGTTTGATCTTCAATAACATCCTGAAGTGGACATGCAGCCGATGTAAGAGTCATATTCAAAACTGCAATATTTGATTCATCCACCATCACGTCATAAATCAAACCAAGATCAACAACATTGATTCCTAATTCAGGGTCGACAACATCTTTCATTGCCTCAGTTACATCATCAACACTTGTTGTCATTTTTCAAACCCTTCTGTACGTGGATTAGTTTAGTTCTATTTTTGA
>CAITAV010000167.1 GCA_903890345.1 uncultured Actinomycetes bacterium | reverse complement strand
CCACAACTAAGCGCTGGCGAAGTCGAAGATTGGCAATTAGCCGATGCCGCATCACACACAAGTGATCAAGGAAAATCTGCTGAAGTAGAAGCGCTAGAAAACTTGCCAGATAGCGACATTAAACGTGCTCTACAAGAAATCCCTGAAGAGTTTCGCATTGCGGTTTATTTAGCAGATGTTGAAGGATTCTCATACAAAGAAATTTCAGAAATTGCTGGTGTTCCGACTGGAACTGTGATGTCACGTCTTCACCGTGGTCGCAAGCAACTTCGCGAGAAGTTAACTGAGTACGCAAAAGAACTTGGCTACTCCACAGTTAAAACAGATAAGAAAAATGACAAAAAGGCAGATAAAGGAGGTGCATCATGAGTAATAGCTTTATCAATGAAACTAATTGCGTAGATGTCCTTCACTCCGTACTTCTCTTTGTCGATGGTGAGATTTCAGATACTTCAGAAATTGCAACTATTGAAGTCCACTTACAACAATGTCCGGCATGCACCGCAGAACTCGAACACGAACGCAATGTTCGATCTCTAATGCAAGCGGTATTACGCAGATCATGCAATGAAAGTGCGCCACAAGAATTACATGAGCTAATTCATCAGCAACTATTGAATGCATCAATGAATAGCGCTCCAGATATTGTCCGTGAATTTAGAATGACTGAAATCTCAATTGAAATTAATGAGGATGGCTCGATCGAATCCCATGAGATTCACATTGAGCACACTGAGGAATACCGCTTCCCTAACGAAGAGGCTTGATTCTTATGATGGTTCCTGCAGACGAACTCGTAGGTGCAGTTGCATTTTCTTCAATGATTGTTCGCCCCGGAGATACAGCCGTTGCAATCGGCGTTGGTGATTTACCAGTACTAGCTAATTCACTCATCATTAATGCGATGCAAAGCGCTGCGATTGCATCAATTGCTGAGCATTTAGAAAATGGCGAAACAACTGTAGAAACTTCAATTGCACTCGAATTCCATGGTGGAATCGCAATTGGCGGCGAACTTCGTACATCTGCTAATTGCACCGAAGTAAATGGCCGTGAAATAACTTTTATATGTGAAGCCTACGAAGGCGAAAGACTTGTTGCATCTGCTGTAATAAAAAGAACAGCGGTTGAGCGAGTATCTTTCCTCGCTCGAACCGCTGCTCAATCAATACAGTCGAGTACTACTTCTTAGTTGCCCAGAAGATCTCTGCAATTTCGTCAATCTTTGCGATCAACTTATCTGCAACTGCAACATCATTTGTACCCTTTGTGCCAGCTGCGCCAGCAAGTTTTGTTGCATCATTAAATAGTGTGTGCAACTGAGGATAAGCCTCAAAGTGATTTGGCTTAAAGTAATCAGTCCACAAAACCCATAGGTGTTCTTTTACTTGGTGTGATCGCTCTTCTTTAATTGCAACTGAGCGAGATTTGAAATCTGCATCGCTGCTTGCTGCATATTTTTCCATGCACGCTTTAACTGAGAGTGCTTCAATTTTTGCTTGTGCTGGATCGTAAACTCCGCAAGGAAGATCGCAGTGAGCAAGTACAACTGTCTTTGGTTGGAATAATTTCATTTAATTCTCTCCTTCAAGAGCGCTATTTCTATGCGTTAACACGCGAACAACTATGTGCAAGACTACTGTTCGTGAGCAGATTTGGCACGGTAAGAGTTTCCGGGAACTCAATGGCCCCAACATTTAACGATGGAGACTGGTTGTTGGTCTGGTACTCCCAGCGCATGCAGATTCATGTGGGCCAACTCGTAGTCCTGCGCCGCCCCCTTGATGAACGAGCCGAGGTGGCTTCTTTATTTATTAAACGCATAGCCGGTATCAACGAATCCTTTGTGACGGTGCATGGCGATAATAAAAATGCCAGTACAGATTCACGTCAGTGGGGAGATATTCCTCGCGAAGAAATTATTGGAAAAGTTATTGCTAGATATCACCGAGGAAAAGTTATCGAGTAAAGGCTTCCATTAACAACGCTTTTTGTTCTTCTTCATGCAAGTGATGATTACCAGTTGCAGGACTTGCAGTTGCGCGACGTGATACGCGGCGCAATGTTCGTCCACCAAAT
>CAITAV010000166.1 GCA_903890345.1 uncultured Actinomycetes bacterium | reverse complement strand
TGGCGTCAAAGGAATTTGTACTCACGGGCGCTCCCTTCTAAAACTATCTTGACGTCAAGATACCTTACTTGGGGTAAACAAAGCAACAGATTCGATGTGGTGAGTCATAGGAAACAAGTCGAATGCGCGGATTTTCTTCATTACATATCCACTTTCGGCTAGGTAAACAGTGTCTCTGGCTAGTGCTGCTGGATCGCAGGCAACGTAGATAATCACTCTCGCGCCAATGCGAGCTAATTGCTGCACAACATCTTTACCAGCACCTTCGCGTGGTGGATCTAAAATAACTACATCGGCGCTTTGAATGCGCGTGATTATTTTGGCAACATCTCCAGTTGTAATTTGTACATTAGTTTGACCGGCAAAGTTATTTTTGGCATCCGATGTGGCGTCTTTGCTGCCTTCAACCAAATGAATGGATCCCTCATTGCCTACTGCGTCTATCGAAGAAGCGGTGAAGAGGCCAACACCACCGTATAAATCTAGAACATGTTCCCCATTTTTTATCTCTGCAAATTCGCTGACAACTTCTGCCAATATTTCTTGGGCACGTTTATGTCCCTGCCAAAAAGATCTTTGACTGACTTGCAGTAAGCGATCTCCGATTTTTTCATGCAGGACGGCTGGACCACTATTTTGTCTAAACTTACCGTCACCACTCTTTGGTGCTTCTGCGACCATTCGTTCGCCTTCTGAAGAACATGCAATCTCAATACGAACATCTGGCGAAAGTTTTTGCTTGGACATCTCTTTGATGCCGATTTCAGGAACAGCGATGAGGCACTCATCTACTGCAATCACGCGATGACTTCTGGATGAATAGAATCCAACGGCTCCATTGTGATCAGTTGTCGCTGTGACACGCGTTCGCCAATGTAGTGGTTGACCTACTTCTTCGACTTCAACTGTTACTGGAATTTTTGCAATTCGCGCAAACTGCTCAGTAATTACTTCTGACTTTAAAGCCCGCTGACGAGATGTGGAGATATGTTGAAAATCGCATCCACCACATCCTTCTCTATGTGCGAATTTACACGGGGCCACAACGCGATCTGGGCTGGGTGCAATTACTTCAACTACATCGGCTCGAATAAAGTTCGAACTTGTACTTGTAATTTCAATCTCAACTTTTTCTCCAGGAATTGCGTGACGCACAAAAATCACAGCCTTCTTGCCCGATGCACTTTCGTGGCGCGCGATGAAGTGTCCCCCGTGAGCAATCTTTTCAATGTCCACGACGAGGCGTTGCCCAACCTGCAGGCTTATCTGTGCCTTTGATTCCATGTATCTAAGAGTAAGGGTGTAAGTTGTACTACGTGCACGTAGTGATTATGGGTTGCGGTCGAGTTGGTTCATCCCTTGCAATTGAATTGGAATCTGCCGGTCACTCTGTTTCAGTAATTGATCAGGCCCGCGAATCATTTCGCCGTTTAGGGCCTAACTTCAAAGGTCACACAGTCACAGGAATGGGCTTTGACAGAGACACACTCTTGGAAGCTGGTATAGAAAAAGCAGATGCATTTGCTGCCGTCAGTAACGGTGATAATTCGAATATTCTTGCCGCTCGCGTTGCTAGAGAAACTTATAAAGTTCCAAATGTTGTTGCTCGTATTTATGATCCAGGCCGCGCAGAAATTTATCAGCGCTTAGGTATTCCAACTGTCGCGACGGTGCTCTGGACGACAGATCAAATTTTAAGACGTATTGTTCCAGAGGGCTCAAAATCAGAGTGGCGCGATGCAAGTGGCGCAGTTCAGCTCTGTGAGTTTCATCCAATTGCTAGTTGGTACGGAATCTCTGTTGCGCGAATTGAAAATATCACTGGTGCACGCGTTGCATTTATTACGCGACTTGGCTCAGGTTTGATTCCAGATGAACACACAGTTTTCCAAGAGGGCGATCTATTGCACATGATGGTGCGAGATGAAGACCATCAAAACGTTGAAAAATCATTT
This sequence comes from uncultured Actinomycetes bacterium, assembly GCA_903890345.1. Classification (GTDB taxonomy): domain Bacteria; phylum Actinomycetota; class Actinomycetes; order Nanopelagicales; family Nanopelagicaceae; genus Planktophila. Next base: position 820 of record CAITAV010000166.1, on the reverse strand, counting down.
TCACACGCTCCGGAGGACGCCTCATGAGAATTGCAATTGCAGGGGCCGGAAATGTTGGTCGCGCTATCGCACGCGAACTCTTAGATAACGGTCATCAAGTTCTTTTAATTGATAAGAATCCAAAAGCGATGAAAATGCAGAGTGTTCCTGATGCTGAATGGCTAATGGCAGATGCATGCGAAATCACTTCACTGGATAATGCGAAATTAAATGATTGCCAAGTTTTAGTAGCCGCAACTGGAGATGACAAGGTAAATCTTGTTGCATCCCTTCTAGGAAAGACTGAATACGGTATTCCACGTGTTGTTGCACGAATAAATCACCCTAAGAATGAATGGCTATTTGATAGCTCATGGGGCGTAGACGTTGCTGTGTCTACACCGCGAATTATTTCAGCCCTTGTAGAAGAGGCCGTAAGCGTTGGCGATGTAGTTCGCCTCTTCTCCTTTAGAAAAGGCCAAGCAAATCTAGTTGAGCTAACTCTTCCTGATACATCTTCGTGCATAGGAAAAACTGTAGAAGAAATTGAATTACCAGATAACGCATCTCTTGCAGCAATTGTGCGAGATGGCCAAGTTATTGCATGTTCTGCTCATGATGTTTTTGCTGCCGGTGATGAATTACTCTTTGTTGCATCGGCTGCTGCTGAAGCTCAAATTAAAGCGTGCTTCATCCAGAGTTAATCCTCTGCTTTTACGCTCGGCACTTTCTTAATAATTAACCACGAACCCCATGCAGCGGCTGCAAAAAGCGGATAGCCCATTGCTAAATTGACGCTTCCTAATAAATTCAAATTTTCTGGACCGCTGAGATAAATTGG
>CAITAV010000165.1 GCA_903890345.1 uncultured Actinomycetes bacterium | reverse complement strand
TAAAGGAAAGGAGAAGCCACAATGACAAATGATCGTTTTGCATCTGCACACGAAATGGTTCGCGAATACGCAGAACTAGAAGCAGCCATGGCTGATCCTTCAATTCACGATGATCAAGGCAAGGCACGACAACTTGGTCGTCGCTACGCGCAACTCGGTCCAGTCGTTGCTGGATTCAAAGAGTGGAAGAGCGCTGATGATGATCTAAACGCTGCAAAAGAGTTAGCTGCAACAGATCCAGATTTTGCAAGTGAAATTCCTGCGCTAGAAGAAACTGCGCAGAAGGCTGCCGAAAAACTAGAAGAGTTATTACTTCCACGAGATCCCAATGATGATCGAGATGTAATTCTCGAAGTAAAAGCTGGAGCAGGTGGCGATGAATCCGCACTCTTTGCTGGAGACTTATTGCGCATGTATATGCGATATGCGGAAAAACGAAATTGGAAAGTTGAAATTCTCGATGCCACTGAAAGTGAAATGGGCGGCTACAAAGATATTTCTGTTGCTGTTAAATCCAAAGGCACTGCAGCACCTGGTGAATCACCATATGCACGTTTGAAATTTGAAGGTGGAGTACATCGCGTACAACGCGTTCCAGAAACTGAAAGCCAAGGCCGAATTCATACATCTGCAGCCGGAGTTTTAATTCTTCCTGAAGCAGAAGAAATTGATGTTGAATTAAATATGAATGATGTTCGCGTAGATGTGTACCGCTCTTCAGGTCCTGGTGGTCAGAGCGTAAATACAACGGATTCAGCGGTACGACTTACACACGTACCAACAGGGATTGTGGTTTCTTGCCAAAACGAGAAGAGCCAATTGCAGAACAAAGAATCAGCACTTCGTATTTTGCGCGCGCGTCTTTTGGCTGATGCGCAAGAAAAAGCAGATGCAGTCGCATCGGCCGAACGCAAGAATCAGGTTCGCACCGTAGATCGTTCCGAGCGCATCAGAACCTATAACTTTCCTGAAAACCGGTTGAGCGATCACCGAGTTAATTACAAATCAAATAACCTAGATTCAGTTTTAAATGGCGAGCTAGATGATGTTATTCAATCTCTCTTAGATGCTGATAAAGCAGCGAAGTTAGCTTCGACAGAATAAAACAAGAATGAACGTGCGCGAGACTCTTAAAGACGCAAAAGAGCAACTAGCCCTTTCAGAAATTGATGGCATTGACGCAGAGATATTGCTGGCACATGTTCTCGGAATCTCGCGGATGGATCTACACAACCCGCTAGTCCTTGAGCGCACATTGGCTTCCCTTGGCGATACATCAATTGCACTAGATACCTTTCATGATTTATTAGCCCGCAGAATTCTGCACGAACCACTGCAATACATAACAGGAACCGCATACTTTCGAAATCTTGAATTAAAAGTTGGTCCAGGAGTTTTAGTTCCAAGACCAGAGAGTGAATTATTAGTTGGGGCAGTGCTCACACATATTTCTAATTTACCCGCACCGGTTAGTGTCGTAGATCTTGGATCAGGTTCGGGAGCACTGGCACTTGCAATCGCAACAGAGGCTCCCAACAGCCGAGTGATAGCAGTTGAAAAAAGCGATGAAGCACTTGTTTGGCTTAAGAAAAATGTTGAAGCCATCATCGAAGATTTGCGCATTGTGCATAGCGATGTCAGCGACGCACTCATTGGTATTAAATGCGATGTAGTTATTGCTAATCCTCCATATATTCAGGATGAATCAGATCTACCTAGAGATGTT
>CAITAV010000164.1 GCA_903890345.1 uncultured Actinomycetes bacterium | reverse complement strand
ATCGCAAGCAGTTTCAATTCGTGGCCGTGGCGCAACCGTAAATGTGCTAACAACAAAAGATGGCAAAGATGTCATAACCCCAACTCCGGTTGTCGTTGGATTACAAGGAGATTCTTCAGTTCAAATAATCTCTGGAGTTAAAGCGGGAACTAAAGTTGTATTGAGATCAAATACTTCATCTGTCGGTACAAATGGTTTCCCATCTGTCGGAGTTCCTTCGGGACTAGGTGGTGCTGGCTTAGCAGTTCAAGGTGGCGGCGGCGGAAATGGTGGCGGTCGTGGTGGTCGCGGCTAATGCCTGATTTAGTAATTGATGTGCGGAACGCCGTAAAACAATATGGTGTTGGAGCTGCATCAATTTTTGCACTTGACGATGTGAGTCTTCAAATTTCACCTGGTGAATATGTTGCAATCATGGGTCCATCAGGTTCTGGCAAATCAACTTTGATGAACATCATGGGAGCACTGGACAATATGACATCCGGAAAATATTTTTTGGATGGTATTGAGATTAGTGCGATGGATGAAAATTCTTTATCAATAGTTCGTGGGCGAAAAATTGGATTCATTTTTCAATCCTTTAATTTAATTCCGCGAACTAGCGCTTTAGCAAATGTTGAATTACCGCTTGCCTACCAAGGCATTAAATCTGCCGAACGAAAATTGAGAGCAACAAAAGCCCTTGAAGTCGTTGGTTTGGCTGATCGAATGAGCCACGAACCAACCGAACTTTCGGGTGGACAACAACAACGTGTGGCAGTGGCAAGGGCCTTGGCAACGCGCCCAGCACTGCTTTTAGCTGATGAACCTACTGGTGCACTTGATTCGAAATCCACACATGATCTCTTAGATTTATTTGACCAGATAAATGAAGCTGGTCGCACGGTAATCGTTATCACCCATGAACACGATGTTGCGATGCGCGCTAAGAGAACTATTCGAATGCGCGATGGCAAAATAATTTCAGATGAATTAAATTCTGGAAAAGTCGCATGAATCTATTTGAAATAATTCGTTTTGCCTTTCGTGGGCTTTCAATTAATAAATTGCGAACTTCGCTAACAACTATGGGAATCATGATCGGCGTAATGTCGGTAATTGTTCTAATAGCAGTAGGTAATGGATCTTCTAAAGCAGTTCAAGATTCACTTGATAGATTGGGAACAAATTCAATTCAGATTAGATCAGGTGGTGGATTTGTTGGTGGCGGTGGAATTCAAGGCGCAAGATCAAGAGGAAGATCAAGTACTTCGAAACCCCTCACAATTTTAGATGCGGTCGCGTTGGTAGATAAAGTAAACGCGCCAAGTATTAAACAAGCAGCACCGATAGCGAATGCAACTGCAACATGTGTTAACGGAACTTCGACATCAACACCATCAACTTTTTCTGGAACCTGGCCGTCATATTTTGAAGCAGCTAATTCGAGAATTGCAAAGGGAACATATTTTACAAATGATGATGTTACTCAAGCACGTAGAGTTGCAGTTATCGGTAATACGACAGCGACTGAATTATTTGGAAGTGAAAATCCAATAGGCCAAGTTGTCCGATGTGGTGGTATCCCCTTCACGATCATCGGGACTACTGAAGTAAAAGGATCTACCGGATTTCAAGATGGCGATAGTATATTTCTAGCACCGATAACTGCGGTGCAAAATTCGATAACTGGTTTTGTTCCGCTCTCTTCGATAATTGTTGAAGCCAAGAATTCGAAAGTAACGGATTTAGCTCAAGCTGAAATTACAACGATTTTAAATACCCGGCACGGGATAAAAGCGGGTGGAACTGCCGATTATCAATTATTTAATCAAGCCTCGTTATTAACCACTTCGGCATCGAGTAGCAAGGTTTTCACAGTACTTCTAGGCGCTGTTGCCGCAATTTCGTTGCTAGTAGGCGGCATTGGAATTACAAATATTATGTTGGTAACAGTTGTCGAGCGCACTAGAGAAATTGGAATTAGAAAAGCAATTGGTGCGCCAAAGCGAATCATCTTGGCTCAATTCTTGATTGAAGCAACGATACTTTCGTTAGTCGGTGGTCTTATGGGGGTCATCGGGGGATTCGTTGGATCCCACTTCATGATTGTTGGAGTCCAACCCGTAATTGTTCCGTCATCAGTATTTTTAGCATTCGGAGTCAGCATTCTCATCGGTGTTTTCTTCGGAAGTTATCCCGCATCAAGAGCAGCATCACTTCGACCAATAGAGGCGCTACGTCATGAATAATCCAACTTATGAAATTCCAGAAGAACCTAAAAATGGTGAAGCCCCTGGTTTTGATTTGTTTGCAAAATCAGAAGTTGATCATCTGAAAGAGGAACTCGCAAAAGGCTCGTATCAGTGGACTAATAAGTTCACCAAAATTTTATTATCTGCATTAATCGTTGTCTCACTTTTGTCAGCGGGTGCTTGGTACGGACACAGAAGCGCAACTTCTGTTGGAACATCGGGAGTTACTGGTGCTATTGGATTAACAGGTGGCTTTGGTGCCGGCTTTGGGAATAGAAATAATTCAGCTACTGGAAGTGCCACACCTTCAGGTGTACCTGATGCAAGTGTTGGTGGATTCGCTGGCGGAAATAGAATTTCTGGAAAAGTTTCAAAAGTTTCTGGATCATCAGTGACTATTACTTTGGATGATCAAACTCAAGCAGAATCAATAAAAGTGGGCGATACAACGCGGTTAACAACAACTGGCGGCGGACAATCAGGAAAAGTTCCTGGACCGGCAACTTCTAAGGCAACAACTGTTCCATCTGCTAAACCAACAATTGCTGTTGGTGGTCAAGGTCAAGGGCAAACAGACGGAGGTGGCAGATTTAATAACCCAGAATTAACTGCTTGTTTAGCGAAAGAAGGAGTAGTTATCGAGCCGGGAAGTAGGCCAGATAGAACAGATCCTAAAATCGCAGCTGCATTGCAAAAGTGTTTTACTGCCGCGGGCTTTGGTGGACCTGGCGGTCCGGGTGGATCTAGTGGACCTGGCAGTCAAAGTAGCGCCCCAAAGTAAAGATAAGGTTGGGGCATGGCCGAGATTGATGACAAGATAAATGGAACAACGGGCGGATTCACAAGCGCTGGTTTAAAAACAGAAGAAGAGATGTTGGTACTGCCGTCATTTGGCGTTGCAGCCGCACTTGAAATTGGGCAGATTGCTTTTGAATTAGCAACATCGCGCGGATTGAAAGCTGCGATCGAAGTTCGAATTGGTGAATGGACAGTTTTTCATGCTTCATTACCAGGCACGGATGCAACCAATGATTGGTGGATGGGACGCAAAGCCAGAGTTGTTTTATTAACTGGGCACTCATCAATTCATGAACGCGTTTTGGCAGAAGAGACAAATATTGATTGGTTTGCAAAGCACGGTGTTGAGGAAGAGCAATATGCGATTCACGGTGGCGGATTGCCGATAAATGTTGTTGGAAAAGGTTTATCTGGAATTTTGTTAGTAAGTGGCTTGCCACAAATTCAAGATCACTTGCTTGGGGTGGAAGTGTTGACCGAATATTTAGCACGCAAAGGTGAGGTAGCTTGAGTAAAGAGATTTGGGTTTGCGGTGAAGTATTAATCGATTTAATCCCACGCGGCGATAAGAAAGTTGCAATCGTAGGCGGCGGACCGGCGAATACCGCAAAGGCCTTAGCGTTGCTTGGTTTTGATTCTTATTTTATTGATGGAATTTCTACCGATGCATATGGCCAAAAAGCAAAAGCGGAATTGTTATATGACGGCGTGAATCTTAAATATGCACACTTCACAGATAAGCCAACTTGCACCGCAGATGTTTCGTTGGATGCTGAAGGCGTGGCTTCATATGTTTTCACAATCGATGGGTCAGCAACATTTGATTTCTCGCACGATTGGCTGCCTGATCCCTTAGAAATTAAGCCGGCTGTATTGCAAATCGGAACCCTTGCAACAATTGTGGAACCAGCGGCAAGTATTTTGCACGAATGGGCGCTTAAAGTTGCTGAAGTTGCACCAGTTGTTTTCGATCCAAATATTCGATCATCTGTAATGAGTGATCGCGATAAATATCAGGCCGCGGTTGCAAAGTGGACCGCTATTTCTGCAGTGATTAAGGT
>CAITAV010000163.1 GCA_903890345.1 uncultured Actinomycetes bacterium | reverse complement strand
TGGCGTCCAACCTCTGGTTTATTTAGTGTTGCACTCGCCTTTTTATTCTTACTATTTTTTGGTTATGCACTTTCATGGGTCGGTATTTATATTGGACTATCTGCGCGAGATGCTCGTGTAGTTCAAAACGTGAGTTTCTTGGTTACTTTCCCATTAACGTTTTTATCTAATGCATTCGCTCCAACGACAGGAATGCCAAGACCTCTTCAATACGTGGCAGAGTGGAATCCAGTTTCAACAATGGTTGCTGCTTGTCGCCAACTATTTGGACTTGAGAATCAATTCGGTGCAACGGCAGGATCATTTCCAAGTGAGAATCCACTGACGATGTCACTTATTTATATGGCGATAATTATGATTATCTTTGTACCAATGAGTGTTAAGAAATATCAGAACGCGAGTAATTAAGAATAATACTCGGCGTGCTTAATTTGAACTGAAATAGTTTTTCCATTTGGCGCCGTGTATGAAACGTTTTCTCCAACTTTGGCGCCCATGACTGCAGCACCTAGTGGAGATTTTTCGCTATAAACATCTAAATCACCTGAAGAAATTTCTCGTGAACCGAGAAGAAATTTAGTTTCATCTCCAGCAACTATTGCGGTAACAACCATTCCTGCACCAACGACTCCATCGGCGCTAGCCGGCGGTGTTCCGATGTGAGCATTTTCCAACATCTGCTTTAACTGGCGAATTCGCGCTTCAATTTTTCCTTGTTCATCGCGTGCGGCGTGATAACCACCATTTTCTTTTAAATCGCCTTCGGCGCGCGCTGCTTCAATTTTCTTAATTATTTCTGTGCGCGCTTCACCTTCAAGGTGCGCCAATTCAGCAGCTAAACGATCAGCTGCTTCTTGGGTCAGCCATGTCTGTGAAGTCATAAGGGGTGTAACGGTAGCGAAAGCGAGAGTAATTGTGAATTGAGTTATTTCACTCGGCAGCGGGAAACGGTCGCAGTAACTGCAGCGCTACGCGTAGGGATCTTTGTAATACGTTCGAAATTTGCACGACCAGGGGTGATTTCATCCTCAATTTCGCCCACGATGTTTTTCTTTATATCTCTAGCCTGCAATGTGCATGTAGCCGCAGAGCTTGCATCGTTTCTTTGCACTGCATATCTGATTGAAACCTCTTGATCAGAAAGTATTGAGAAAGAAATAAGTGTGGTTCGAAACTCAGGTTTTGCATGGAATAAACCTGCCCAGAAAATCCAGATGATTCCGACAATGGCAATAAGTGTTGCGGGCAACTTCCATCCTTTGGATGCTCGCACCCCATACCTATCCTCGAATGAGAATTCTGAGGCCCCTGAGGAATTCATGTGCACAGATTATCGCGGAAAGTGAGAGGATTTATACATGCAAAAAAACGTTGATATGGGCCTTGCAGGCTCTCTTACGATGATTTTCTTAACCGTTGCAGTTGTGCTCTTACTTCGCAATTTCTATAAACGGTTTAACAGATTACAAAAAAATAAAGACGATTTACAGAATTAAATTCTCCTGTGGTTAAGAAGTTCTTTGAGTACACAGCCCTCGTTCTTATTGCTGCAGTATTTGTTGGACTTGGATTATGGCAACTAGATAGAGCGCGTGATATGAAAACAATTCTCAATGCACCCGCGCCCGCAATCACAGCCCCAGTGCCGCTGCAAGATCTTGCCAAACCTCGAACTGCGCTGGATACCGCGATGGATGGCAAAACTGTAAGTGCTTCTGGTTTCTATGTTGCGAACTTCAAAGCACCGAATCAAGTCGATGGCACAGGTGTTGTAAGTGATTGGGAAGTAACGTTGATGCAAGTCGATACCACTTCGGCAATATTGGTAGTTCGTGGTTTGTGGTCAGAGCGACTCAAAGAGCCGCAACTAGCAATGTCGAATCGAATAGAACTGACTGGATTATTGCGAGCACATCAAAATGAAGATCGAGCACTGAATTCTTCCGGTGTGATTTCTAGACTCGATAGCAGCGTCATCGTTGGACTTACAGATCTAGATCTCTATGACGGATATGTCATAGCAGTAGATGAAAAATTTCGCGATGGAGATATCTCCAGAACGAGAGTGACACCAGAGATGCGGACTTCACGGATACCTGGTTTTTATTGGCAACATATTTCATATGTTGTAATTTGGTGGCTCATGGCGGCGGTGGTGCTTTACCTTCCGATATATCGCCGTAGAGTTGAGGACTAAGGGGGATATATGAGCGGTGTATTAATGCGATTTAGAGTGATGGCGATTATCGCTGGGGTTATGTCACTTCTCTTATGGTTTGGCTATATGCCTGCCAAGTACCTGATCGATAATCCATCCTTTTTAGATGCTGTGCGATGGGTACCAATAGTTCATGGATATCTCTATCCAATTTATATTTTGACCGCAATTCAGTTTTCAACCGTTGCACGTTTTCCATTAAAGCGGATGATTGGATTTATCCTTGCCGGAACTCTTCCAGTTGCTTCACTGATTGCGGAGCGCCGTGTTGTTAAGCAGTATTCGTAAATTAATTAAATCTGCTCTCTATCCACTCTATGAGTGGAGACTTGTTCGTGCTCTAGATTTTTCACAGACCCCGCATCATGTGGGGGTAATTCTTGACGGAAATCGACGATGGGCAAAAGCTAATCAATTAGACCCACACGATGTTGGAGTCTCAAACTCTGCACGAGGACATCGCGCAGGTGCTGAAAAAATAATTGAATTCTTGGGTTGGTGCGACGAAGCAGAAGTTCGAGTCGTAACACTGTGGTTGCTATCAACTGATAATTTCAAAAGATCAGAAGAAGAGCTAGAGACATTACTTAAAATCATTGGCGAAACGGTCGATGCACTGGCTGCAACTAAGCGTTGGAATATCAAGGCAGTGGGAGCGCTGGATTTACTCCCTGAATGGCTAGCTAAAAAACTCGGCGATCTCAAGCCATTTAGAAACGATGGTGTCGAAGTAAATGTGGCAATTAGTTATGGAGGGCGTCGAGAAATCGTTGATGCTGTAAAAACATACTTACAAACCAGCGCTGATCAAGGCAAGAGTCTCAGCGATGCAACAACAGCGCTGGACGCAGATGAAATTTCAAAGTACTTATACACCGCAGGCCAACCAGATCCTGAGTTAATCATTAGAACATCTGGTGAACAAAGACTCGGTGGCTTCTTATTGTGGCAGAGCGCACTTTCTGAGTACTACTTCTGTGAAGCTTATTGGCCAGACTTTCGTCGTGTCGATTTTTTTCGAGCCCTCAGAGCCTATTCTTTGCGACATAGACGATTCGGGGGCTAAGGGTTGACTGTTAGTAATAAAGGGCGAAAAACATATGTTCTTGATACCAGCGTGTTACTTGCAGATCCAGGAGCCTTGGCTCGCTTCGCCGAACATGAAGTAGTAGTTCCCATCACTGTCATTGGTGAATTAGAAACTAAGCGCGATCATCCTGAATTAGGATATTTTGCACGTGCAGCACTTCGTAGCCTTGATGATATTCGCCTGAAATATGGTCGTCTCGATCAAGAAATTAAAATTAATTCAGAAGGTGGAACTCTCTCAGTGGAGTTAAACCACACTGATTTAAGTTCCTTGCCTCACGGATTTTTGCGCGATGGAACAAATGATTCACGAATCCTGGCAATTGCAAAAAACTTAATGTCAGATGGCAAAGACGTTGTCCTAGTTACCAAAGATTTACCACTTCGCGTGAAGGCATCATCAGTCGGTGTTGAAGCAGAAGAGTATTTAGCAGAACTAGTCTCTAATAGCGGCTGGACCGGAATCGTAGAAATCACTGTTGGCTCAAGTGTGATCGATGATTTATACGCATCAGATTTTGCTGATCACGAAGATGCACACTCACTACCAATTCATACAGGCGTTGTCCTTCATTCAGATCGCGCGAGCGCCCTCGCCAGAGTTACACCAGATAAACGCTTGCAATTAGTCCGGGGAGATCGCACCGCCTTTGGATTACATGGCAGAAGCGCCGAACAGAGAATTGCACTGGACTTATTACTTGACCCAGAAATTGGAATTATTTCTATGGGCGGCAGAGCCGGAACCGGAAAATCTGCGCTCGCGCTATGTGCCGGGTTAGAAGCGGTCATGGAGCGAAGGGCTCATAAGAAGATCATAATTTTCCGTCCGCTGTATCCAGTCGGCGGCCAAGAGTTGGGATATTTACCGGGCAGTGAAGGCGAAAAAATGTCGCCGTGGGCCCAAGCTGTCTTTGACACTCTAGGAGCACTGGTTAGCCAACCGATTATTGATGAAATTATTTCAAGGGGCTTAATTGAAGTTCTGCCTTTGACCCATATTCGCGGTCGCTCATTGCACGACTCCTTTGTGATCGTTGATGAAGCCCAATCGCTTGAACGCGGAGTCTTGCTCACGGTGCTCTCTCGAATCGGACAGGGGTCACGAGTCGTACTTACCCACGACGTTGGACAGAGGGACAACCTTCGAGTCGGCCGTCACGACGGAGTAGTCGCCGTAGTTGAGACCCTTAAGGGGCATCCGCTCTTTGCCCACGTGACTTTGACGCGCTCAGAGCGCTCGGCTATCGCAGCCCTGGTCACCGAAATGCTGGAAGGTCCGATTTCGGAGTAAAGTTTAATCTCACACTCACATTTGCGACATATCGGACTTTCCCAGCGCTGACCTGCGCTTTTACTTATCCCCACTCTGTGTTTTTTATATGAATTTGCGACTCACGCCCGTATTAAGTTGCCCGACTCACCCCTGCAAGACACTCTAAAGACATTCCCCTTGGCTTTTGCCCCTGAAATTTTCAGGGTCTAGAGCCTTGGAAACAAAGCGAGATAGGAAAGGAGGGCGTCATGAGAAAGACAATGCTTGCGATCTGGGCATCTGTGGCGACCCTACTTTTTGTAACCAGCGCCCAACCAACTGCTTATGGTCTGGAATTTCCAATGACCACTCGCTTAGTTCTACCTGATGCTCCGGCCGGGACTGCGC
>CAITAV010000162.1 GCA_903890345.1 uncultured Actinomycetes bacterium | reverse complement strand
GCAGCATCAATGCTCTCAGGTGCCGAATCTCGCGGCCGCAAATATATTCAAGCTGCAGAAGCAGAAGCTCAAGAGATGATTGCAAATGCAGAAGATGCAGCAGATCGCGCTATGGAAGACAGAAAACGCGAAGTTGCAGCCCTTGCACAAGCAGCACGTCGTGAAGGTGAGCGAATTATTTCTGGTGCAACTGCCGAAGTATCTAATTACCGCCAATGGCTCTCTGGTGTCATTTCAGAGGCTGAACGCTTATACAGAATTCAAACCCAATCACTTGATGCCGCAGAAGGTGCAATTCATCAATCTCGCACTCGTCTTGAAAGCGCGTTTACTCGTTTGGCTGATCTTCAAAAGAGTGTTCTCGATAATTTAAATCCTGATGACACCATCATCAATCGCGGGCCAATTCGAGTTGATAGCCAACGTACTAAGAGAGCGCTTAATGCTCCAAAGGGTAAGTCGACCAAAAAGGTTGCAAAGAAGAGTTCTGCAAAGCGTAAGTAAATTCAATGTCTGCACCGCGCGGAATTAAATATATTCCTGCAATTGATGGATTGCGGGCTGTCGCAGTAATTGCGGTCATGCTTTATCACTTAGGTGTTCCCTGGATACCTGGTGGCTTTCTAGGGGTCGATCTATTTTTTGTTATTTCTGGTTATGTAATCACCCGCTTGTTATTAGATTCAATTCAACGAAGCGGTGGATTAGATTTAAGGGCGTTCTATAAATCTCGACTTCGCAGGTTACTTCCACCATTAGCTTTCATGATTATTACGACCACATTGTTTATTGGGGTGTGGGCGCCAGATACGATAAAAAGACTTCTCACCGATACTCCGTTTTCGCTCTTGGGGGTCATGAATTGGTGGCTTGTATTTCGACACCAAGATTATTTTGAAGCAATTGGTCGGCCTCCACTTTTGCAACATACGTGGTCACTCGGCGTAGAAGCACAGTTCTACTTAATTTGGCCACTTATTTTGCTTCTAGTGCTCCGTCAATTGGGAAGAAAAATCATTCCTGCTGCTGCGTTATTTATCGCAATTGGTTCGGGTGTTGCTCTGCTCTTGGTTTCCTTGAGTATTGATTCAAACTCTTCACAGAGTGTTAGCCATGTTTACTTCGGTACAGATACTCACAGTATTGGTTTATTCCTCGGCGCTGCATTGGCCGTTAACTGGATTCCGCAAAACCTCAAGGTTGATATTGCCAAGAGAGCACAAGATGTAATCGATGGAATTGGAATATTTGGTTTTCTTGGCATTCTTACGTGCTTTCTATTTATCAATGAAGGTAATTCAACTCTTTATAAAATTGCATTTCCATTAGCTGGAATATTTGGATGCGCAATCATTATGTCTATTGTTCATCCGGCTTCACGTTTCGCACCTCTTTTACAGGGAAAAGCGATTCTGTGGATTGGTGAGCGCTCATACGCCATCTACTTATGGCATTGGATTATTTTCCAAGTAACACGTCCCAGTGTTGATCTAGCCGGAGCAAGTTGGGCTTTATATGCGCTTCGTATTCTCATTGTTTTTGCATTAGCTGATATCTCGCTTCGTTGGGTCGAGTTGCCCTTTAGAAATGGTTATATCGAGTCGTGGTTTAGAGGTATGAAATACCGAACAAAGAAAGTACGTGTACGCCAACAAACTACTTTGGCTCTTTCAATTATCTCTGTTCTTGCTGTGACATCTCTGGTGAGTGCGAATGCAATCGCAGTGAGTGACCGAAATCTAGCTAAATTAAAATTAGAGATTACAACTAAAGCCGAAGTGGAAACTGAAATAACTAATCCGTCTGATGGTTTATGGGTGGCTGGAGACTCGGTCATTCTTGGTATTCGAAATGAATTATCTAATCGACGACAAGTTGGATTGATAAATGCCCATGTGGGTCGTCAAGCACCAGAATTAATCGAAGTCTTAAACAAAGATAAGGCTCGAATGGCTGATGCTCCGATTATTGTGAATATGGGAAATAACAATCGGCTAACCGAAAGTGAAGTCGTTTCAATTTTTGAAGCAATAAAAGATCAACCACAGATAATTGTTATCAATACTGCTGTGCCTAGAGGTTGGAAAGATCAGAATAACTCCTTAATTCAACAAGTTGCTTCTTCCTATCAAAACGTGAAAATTGTTGATTGGAACAAGATTTCCGAAGGACATCCGGAGTACTTCGCTCCAGATGGTGTGCACTTAGTACCAACTGGAATAAGTGTCTACGTGGATGCGATTTTGTCTGAGCTAAAATAAGTTCAAATAAAAAAGCCCCCGCTTTGTGCGAGGGCTTTTTTATTTAATTTTTTACTTGTATTGACCTGCAAGACCGAAGATTTTTGCAGAAGCTGTTTGGCCATCTGCATAAACACTTGATACTCGGAATTGTGTCCAGCTATCTGAACTTGTCAGTGCAACAGCGTGAGTTAATTCAGTTGGACCTGTTGTCGCAACAACTGCCCATTCTCCGCCTGCTGGCTTAAGTTCAACATTAAATCCTGTAAGTCCTTCGGTTGCCATTGGAGCCTTCCAGCGAAGATTCATTCCATCTGCTGAACGAAGTGCAACGAATGCTGTTGGTGCTTCAACTGTTCCAACTGGTTCTGCAGGAGTTGTTGGCTCTTCAGTTGTAGTTGGTTCATCAGTCATTGTTGCTGTAGCTGATGGCATTGTTGGAGCCGCTGCATCATCGCCATCTTTTCCTGACTTTGACCATACAAGAATTGCAAGAAGAACAATTCCTACGACAACGATTGTTACAACGCGATTTGATGCGCCTTGCTTTGGCTTGTTATCAAATGAAACTGACTTCGCTGCAGAACGTGGTGTTGGTGCAGTCGATACATCAACGCGACCACGTGAGCCACCAACTGGAACAGCTGGGACTACAAGGCGATCAACTGATGTTGCACGACGAGAAGATTTCTTTGTTGTCTTGCGTGCTGCAGACTTTTTTGCGCTCTTCTTTACTGCAGATTTACGAGCGGTGCTCTTCTTCGCAACTTTCTTTACAACTCTCTTTGAAGTTGATTTGCGAGCAACAGATTTTTTAGCACTCTTCTTTGCTGACTTCTTAGCGGTTTTCTTGACAGCCACATGCACTCCTTGGGTAGCGGTACGTACTTACTTCACGCACTCGGATAGTAGAAGTTTACCCCAGTGAGGTCAGCAAACTGATTACGTGAGGTGCTATTGCACGGAGTGATTTACCTCTATGACTTATCAAATCCTTCTCTTCTGCGCTCATTTGCGCGCTTGAGATTGAAAAACCCTGTGGTCTAAATAGGGGGTCATAGCCAAAGCCGTGATCACCAATAGGGGCGTACAGAATCGAACCTTCAAAGATTTCTTCTGCCACATGTTCTCTGCCGTCAGGTAAAACTAAAGCAGCAGCACAAGTGAAGTGTGCGCCGCGATTTTCTTCGGGGACATTTTCTAACTCTCTTAATAATTTAAGGTTATTTGCACTGTCATCACCGTGCAATCCTGCATATCTAGCCGAAAATATCCCAGGTGCACCGTTGAGCGCATCAACGCACAATCCACTGTCATCAGCAATTGCTGGTAATCCAGTTTCTTTGCATACGCTTTGAGCTTTCAGTAAAGCGTTTTCTTTAAAAGTTTTCCCTGTCTCTTCTACATCAGTTGTGTGAGGAAATTCTTCGAGGCCAACAAGATTTATTGCGCCCTGAGAAATCGCATCAAGAATCCTGCGAAATTCTCTAATCTTGCCCTGATTGCGAGTTGCTAAAACTAAAGTAACGGGCGCGCTCATTTGGATAAAACTGAACTCTGCATTCCTGCTAAGTCTTTACAACCATTGACTGCAAGATCTAATAACTGATCTAAAAGTGCGCGATCAAATGGAACTCCTTCGGCAGTTCCTTGAACTTCAATGAAGCGACCATCACCGCTACATACAACATTCATATCAGTATCAGCGCGAACATCCTCTTCGTAGCAAAGATCAAGCATCGGTACGCCATCGATAATTCCAACACTGACTGCTGCAACTGAATCTGCAAGTGGTTTTGAATTTGCTTTGATGTGACCCTCTTTTTTAGCCCACGCAATAGCATCGGCTAATGCAACGTATGCGCCAGTAATTGCAGCAGTACGAGTTCCACCATCTGCTTGTAAAACATCACAGTCAATAACAATTGTATTTTCGCCTAGTTCTTTCGTATCAACAATTGCACGAAGTGAACGACCAACTAAACGTGAAATCTCTTGAGTACGTCCACCTAACTTACCTTTGACGCTTTCGCGATCAGAACGGGTATGAGTTGCACGTGGAAGCATCGCATATTCAGAAGTTACCCATCCTGTACCAGAATCTTTTAACCAACGTGGAACGCCTGGAGAAAATGATGCAACGCAAAGAACTCTTGTCTTGCCAAACTCAACGAGAACAGAACCTTCAGCATGGTCTAACCACCCGCGCGTAAATTTTATTTCACGGAGTTGATCGTTTGTGCGTCCATCATTGCGTGACATGTATTTCTCCGTTTATCTGAGCGGCTTATAGGTTTGGGTGGTTTATAGGCTTTGGTGTTCAACTCGGCCAACTTCTGGACCAAGAAATCTACGTGCGAGTGTTTCAAATGCTTTCGCATCTCCCGTTGCCAGGAATCGATGATCAGCATTTTTTGCACTGGAGTGCAGCAAATTATTTTCAACTAGCACGCGATAAAGATCTTTTGCAGTTTCTTCCGCACTTGATACTAAAGAAACGGAATTACCTACAACGTATGAAATCACACCAGTTAATAGTGGATAGTGAGTGCAACCAAGAACCAATGTATCGATATCAGCATCAATAACCGGCTTGAGATACTTGCGCGCAATATCTGTAATTTCTGGCCCGGATGTTTCGCCACGTTCAACAAATTCGACAAATAATGGGCAGGCAACTGAAGTGATATTTAACTTTGGCGCTGCTGCAAATGCATCCATATACGCTTTTGAGTCGATAGTTGCTTGAGTACCGATTACACCGATTTTTCCTGATCTGGTGGCAGCAACTGCTCTGCGAACTGCAGGTTGAATTACTTCAATAACAGGAATCGAATATCGCTCGCGTGCATCGCGCAACATTGCAGCACTTGCTGTGTTACATGCGATGACAAGTGCTTTAACGCCTTGATCAACCAAGAAATCTAGAGTTTCTAAAGCGAACTCTCGAACTTGTGCCAATGGGCGCGGTCCATATGGTCCGCGTGCGGTATCGCCTATATAAAGAGTGGATTCATTTGGAAGTTGATCAAGAATTGCACGTGCAACGGTTAAGCCGCCAACGCCGGAATCAAATATTCCAATAGGTGCATCACTCACACCGCGAAGT
>CAITAV010000161.1 GCA_903890345.1 uncultured Actinomycetes bacterium | reverse complement strand
GCAGGATTATTTTCAAAGAAGAAGAGTCGGAGAGATTGATGTTAAAACTGACTCCTTCTAAAAAACGCACCTTATTCTTCATTGCAATTGGCTGGGCCTTATTGTTAATCGGCGATCGCATTGGTGAATTGCGCCAGTATCAAGGTTCTTTTGTTGCGATGTATGCCCTTGCAATTGCTTCGATAATTTTGCTCACCGGTTATTCCGGTCAACTCTCTTTAGGACACAGCGCCTTGATGGCCGTAGGTGCATACGCGGGCGCACTATCGATTAATAATTTGCATTTACATCCTGCCATTGCATTAGTGATTGCAACTTTTGTTGCAGGAGTATTCGGACTTTTACTTGGTTTTGGTGTTGCTCGATTATCAGGACCGTATTTAGCTGGCACAACTCTGGCACTTGCAGTTTCATTACCAACATTGGCCAATCAGTTCCCAATTCTTGGCGGCGAACAAGGAGTGGTATTTGATGTTGGATTGCCCCCTGCACGTTTTGGTGAAAACTTTTCTCAGTACAAATGGTTTTTCTGGATTTCAACACTTGCGGTTTTAATCATGCTCTGGCTTATTTCTAATTTTGTTTCCTCGCGATATGGACGCACTTTCCGAGCCATTCGCGACAATGAAACGGCAGCGGCCCTGGCAGGACTCAATACCGGGCGCTTAAAGGTCCTGGCTTTTGCCATTAGTTCGGGTATGGCTGGATTGGCCGGAGGATTGCTCGTAATGCTCATAAGCGGGGTTTCACCCAGCGCTTTCCCGCTCAGCCTCTCATTTTCTTTGCTGACGGGCGCCGTAGTTACTGGCGTGTATAGCCTCCGAGGTGTGATGCTAGGGGGGTTGGTTTTGGTGGCTATCCCTGAGATTGCCGATTCACTCGTAACACGAATCGGAGGATCTGAGGGATTCACTGCGACCTTGCCCGGTTTCTTGGTGAGTGCACTGCTGATCTTGGCAGTGTTATTTGCACCAAATGGACCAGGAACGCTCTTGCATAGTTTTAAAAAACACAACTAAATAAGTAAGCCCCCTTAGATAATATACGGAAGGAAATACATGATCAGAAATACTCGCATGAAACGTTTCTCAATCGTTTCAGCGGTAGTAGCACTCGGAGCAATGGTAATTACCGCTCTTCCTGCGCAAGCTGCCGAACCAGGTTTGACATCGAAAGAAATAAAACTAGGAATTTCGACACCGCTGACAGGAACTGCTGCTCTTTCATACGGCAAAGTACCTGGAGCGATGAAGGCTTACTTCGATTTCATCAATGCAAATGGTGGAGTGTACGGTCGCAAAATTAAACTCGTAGTTCGCGACGATAAGTACCTACCTACATTGGCTGCTACACAGACAACTAACCTCGTTCTCAAGGATGGCGTTTTCGCTCTAGTTGCAGCTCTTGGAACTGCAACGCACTCAAAGGCGTATGCAGCTGCATCACTTGCGGCAAAGAAAGTGCCTGATCTATTTGTAAATACTGGTTTCAGTGGTTTTGGCAATCAAGCCAAGTACCCAACTACATTTACAGTCCTTCCAAGCTATGCGATGGAAGCAAAAATTATTTCTAAATTCGTCAAGGATAAGTTCCCAGGTCAAGCAGTTGCCCTCGTAGCTCAAGATGATGAATTTGGCGTAGATGGCGTAAACGGATTTGCTGCAGGTTCATTAACACTTGCATCAAAGACTTTGTACCCACAGAGCTCAATGACAGATGCTCGCGCGAAGGCTCTTGTAACTGGATTAAGTGCAATTCCTGGCAAGCCTGTTGTAATCCTCTTTGGAACAACAGATGTCACAGCGCTTATTTTCAAAGCAGCTGAATCTCTCAACCTAGTAAGCAAATTTACTTGGATCGCAGGTTCTGTTGGTGGAGATGCCAACACGCTTCTAGCACTTGGTGTTAAGACAACAACAATCGATGGCGCAATTGCTGCCAGCTTCTTTCCAGACGCAAAAGATACAACTGATCAATACGTCGCGGAATTTAGCAAGATCAACTCCAAGTACAACCCTGGTGTCACATTCGACAACGTGGTTCTACAAGGCATGAACTCAGCGATGCTTACAGTGCAAGCACTACGTGCTGCAGGTAAGAATCTGACACGTGCTGGACTGATCAAGGCAATTGAAAATAAGGGCGCAACATTTGCGAGTGCAGCACTTGTTCCTCTTAATTACTCAGCCACCAGCCACATCGGTTATAACGGTTACTGGATGGGTCAACTCAATGCAAAGGGTGAGTTGAAGCCATACGGCGGAACATTGTCTGTTGTCACAACAGATTCAACAAATGGTCCGATCACACCATCTACATACAAGCGTCAATCAATTCCTAAGAATGGGATACCAACAAACTCATGAAAAATATGAAAATCACTAAGGGCTTTTCAGCCCTACTTGTCACAGCGCTAGTTACAACCCTTGCGGTTGTAACACCATCTGCTGCACATGCAGAAACAACCTGTACAAAGGACGTATTCACACCTTCATCAGGTGGAAGTGCAGTTAATTTTCAAAAGTGCACAGGTACTGATTGGCAAGGATCTAAGTATGAAATACGTATGCCAGCAAAATTTAACGGCATGATGTATTTGTACAGTCACGGTATTCGTGGAAACCACAACATGCCAAAGGTTCCTGTAATTAGACCTAATGGTTACGTAGTAGATATGTCACCAGAAGTTGCACCAGGACGTACTACAAACGATCAACAATTGATGGCCGAAGAGCTAATGAAGCAGGGCTATGCAGTTGCTGGTTCAGGTGTTTCAACACAGGGATGGTCAGTTCCAGAAGCAGTGAACGCAAACCTTCAACTAATCATTGAAGCTCGTGACAAGTTCCCAAAGATTAAGAAGATTGTTTCTTGGGGAGATTCACTTGGCGGACACATTTCTCAATCACTATCCGAGAAATACGATGTTATTGACGCTGTAGCAAATCTGCACATGGCAGGATCTGCTAATTCTCAATACACATATGCCAATGACTTCTTGTGGATGTTCAAAACTTTCTTTGATCCAACGATCAAGGGAAATGGATATTCAGAGGGAACAACTGGATACATGGAGTACATGGGAGATATC
>CAITAV010000160.1 GCA_903890345.1 uncultured Actinomycetes bacterium | reverse complement strand
TGCGTTATTTGTCAGCACAACTGTGAGTTCATCTCCTGGCGCACCTGGACAAGAAATCCCCCATGCAAATGAAATCGATGCACCGGCTGCAAGTGGAGTTTGTGGTGCACCATCCATTTTGGCGTCGCCGTCAAAAATATCTACACATGCACCAGCAGTTGTTGTTCCTTTAATAATTAAAGTCGCAAGATCAAGTTCAGCACCTGATCCATTGCTCACTGTTACGTTGAAGCGTTGATTAACTTGTCCTGGTAACTGACCGGCCGCAAATTTTCCTGGTGTGAATTTTGCAGGTGATGTCACTGTAAAAGAGTTTTTATCGGGAGTTACAACCGCTGCATCAAATGCACCTTTTGCTTGTGCTTCTTCTTCAACTGTGTTTACAAGCGCTTCACCTTCGGCTGCTGTTGTTGTCTCAGTTTCGGTTCCTCCACCGCATGCGCTCAGTGATAGGGCAAGGAGTGCAGCTGTTACTGCAGCCGTAACTTTGTGGCTATTGCTTGTAAACATGTAATCCTCCATCGGGGGCAAGTAAATCCTTGCGCAATGTGTAACTCTTATGACTAAAAGTATAGAGTAAGCGCCATGACAACGACCGTTGAAACCAGCCGCGAAAACGATGGTTCAATTCAAGGTCGCAGCCCGCGCCAAATCGCATGGATGCGTTTTAAGCGCAATAAAGTGGGCATGACAGCTGCTGCGGTAAGTATCGCCTTGCTCTCACTCTCGTTATTCGCCCCTATTGTCTGCAAATTATTAGGTATTGATCCAGATACTTTAAATCTGGAAGTGCTCAATACCAGCGGTATTCCTGATCTTCCCAATGGTGGAATAAGTCTTGAGCATCCGCTTGGCCTTATCCCCGGTACCGGTCGCGATTTACTTGCGCAGTTACTTTACGGTTCACGCATTTCATTTATGGTTGCAATTCTTACAACCTTTACAAGTCTAACAATTGGTTTATTTGTAGGAATCATCGGCGGTTATTTCCGTGGTCGAGTAGATAGCACTCTTGGTCGCTTCACAGATTTTCTTCTTGCATTTCCATCTTTCTTCATGATCGTTGCTTTGAGTGAGCCAATGGTTAAGCGCATTGAAAGCACTGGAATTGCCCAAGGAAATTCTGCGCGCATTCTCTTTTTAGTTTTCTTTTTGTCTTTCTTTGGATGGCCAGGATTTTCTAGATTAATTCGTTCACAAGTACTTAGTCTGCGCGAAAGAGATTTCGTTACTGCAGCCGAAGCAATGGGTGCACGACGTTCTCGAGTAATTCTTAAAGAGTTATTACCAAATGTGTGGGCACCAGTAATCGTCGTTGTTTCTCTTTCATTGCCGGGTTATCTAGCTGCCGAAGCAGTCTTTTCATTTTTAGGTCTTGGTGTTCAACCACCTGCATCAACATGGGGAATCTTGCTCTCAAATGCTTCTCGTTATGTCACCGTTATGCCGAGCTTTTTCTTGATAACTGCAGGCTCCCTCGTCATTGTTGTACTTGCCTTTAACTTGGTGGGCGATGCGCTTCGAGATGCGCTTGACCCACGCGCAGACCGCTAACTTCACCCCATCTCGAGTTCATCTCTTATTCACAATTCGGACACTTTCTGCTTGACTATGCGCTCAGGGCAGCCCGCGCCCACCAACTGAAAGGACCATGAATGAGCAGCATCTCCGCTCTTCGCCGCGTCGTAGTTGTTACAGCCGCTAGCTCACTAGTTATTTCTGCAGCACTTGTTGCAGGATCACAAGTAGCAAATGCAGCGTCATCAACCCCACGCACAGGAGGAACACTTGTTCTTCTCGAGCACGAACCACGCCTTGATCACTTAGATCCAAGCCGTATTTACACAGGACGCGATTTAGCGTTTATGAACTCATTCCACACACGCACACTCGTTGCATATAACCCAGTTCCAGGTGAAGCAGGTGCAAACCTTGTTCCAGACCTTGCAACAAACACTGGTATTCCAAGCAACAGTGCAAAGACATGGAAGTTCACACTTCGTCCAGGTACAAAGTTTGAAGACGGAACCACAATTACATGTGAGCACATTCAGTACGGTGCATCTCGTGTATTCGCAACAGATGTAATCACTGACGGTCCTGCTTACTTGCTCTCTTGGCTTGATATTCCAAAGGATGCAGATGGCAACTCGATTTACACAGGTCCATACAAGAACACACCAGCTGGTGTTGCAGCGTACAAAAAAGCTGTTTCTTGTTCAAAGGACAATCGCACAATTACATTTAATTTGAACAAGTCAGTTGCTGACTTCAATTACTTGGGAACTTACGGAACTATCTCTCCAATTCAAGCAAAGCTTGATAAGGGTGATGCATACGACCTATTGCCACAGGCAACAGGTCCATACAAGATTGCTCACAACAACAAGACTGAGCTTCTCTTGGTTCGTAACAAGTACTGGTCAAAGTCAACTGATGGATTCCGTACTCCATATCCAGATCAGGTTGTTATCAAGTTTGGTCTAGATGAAGAAGTACAGGATCAGATTATTCTTGGAGATTCGCAGCCAAATGCGATCAACTTCGATGGTCCACTTCCAACAAATAAGGACAAGTTCTTCAATGATGATGCTCTAAAGAACCGTCGTATGAATAACTCAGATCCTTATGCAAACTACAATGCCTTTAACGTAAAGAAGATGCCATGTCTTGAAGTACGTGCAGCTGTTTACTATGCACGTAATGCAAAGGCGCTTCTTGACTATGCAGGCGGACCTACTTACGCAGGTTCATATGCAACTGGCGTAATTAGCCCATTGGTCGCAACTGACTACGAGCCAACAAAGGTTGTTGGTCCAGGTAGTCCGGACTTCATGCCAGAAGGAAATATCCCTAAGGCAAAGGCACTTCTAGAAATCGCAAAGACAAAGTGTCCTGCTGATTACAAGAAGGCTACAGAAACTGGTCTCGTCATTGACGCTCGCCAATCTTCAACACTTAATGACACAATTCCAATTAACCAAGCAGCTTATGCTCGCGCTGGAATAAAGGTTTCATACAACATCATTAACTCTGGCTACTACTCAACCGTTATGAACCCTGCAAAGCAGAGTGACATGACAGGTTCTGGCTGGGGAGCTGACTGGGCTAACGCGTCAACAGTTATTCCAGAACTCTTCGCATCATTTGGTGGCTTTAACTTGTCACAAAATGACGCAGATCCTGCCTACAAGGCATTTGAAGACAAGATCAATGTCGCAATGAAGACAACTGATCGTAAGAAGCAAGCTGCAATGTGGAAAGCACTAGATAAAGAAGCTGCAAAGAACTTCTGGGTTCAACCAACAGTGTTTGGTAAGGCTCAAGAAGTTTGGGGTTCAGGCCTCGGTGGTGTCTTCTTCTGGGTTCCACAAGGCAACCCTGCTTACGGCAAGATTTGGGTAAAGAAGTAATCCATATCTAGTCGAACACATTGAAGTACAGTGCCCCTGAGGTTTGAAAAAGCCTCAGGGGCATTTACTTGATATTCATTCTTTAATTTTTCAGGAGATTTGAAATGTATAGATTTATAGGCCGGCGTATGTTTTTCGCTGCCATAACAATCTTGATCGTTTCTGCTGTCGTCTTCGCAATCTTTTCTTATTTACCTTTCGACCCGGCGTCGCTTACATGCGGACAGCGCTGCACACCACAAATAATCGAAGGTAACAGAATTAAATTAGGTTTTGATAAACCCATTTATGAGCAGTATTGGCTCTTCCTTTCAGGAATTTTTGCAGGTCGCACATATGGAAGCGGCCAAGCAGCCTTTAGTTGTCCGGCTCCATCATTTGGTTATTCATTTAATGAAAATGCATGCGTAACAGACATGATCAAAGAAGCAATGCCTATCACTATAAATCTCGCAGTCGGCGCACTCATCATCTGGTTGGTTATGGGCGTAGGCCTTGGCGTATTAGCCGCAAAGTTTAAGAACAGATGGCCCGATACATCTAGTTCAGTATTCGTACTTCTAGGCACATCACTTCCAACATTCGTAACCGGTTTGGCGCTTTTGATTTGGGTTTCGATCAAGTGGAAAATTATTCCAATGTCACTCGATGGCTATGTCTCAGCTTTAGATAACCCTGGGCGATGGTTTATGTATTTCATCTTGCCATGGATAACTCTGGCAATTGCTTACGCTGCTCTTTACACACGATTCACACGCGCTGCCGTCCTTGATACTTTGGGTGAAGATTACATTCGCACCGCACGTGCAAAGGGCGTTAAAGAGCGCACAGTTCTTTTTAAGCACACATTGCGCGCAGTACTTGCACCAATTATCACGATGGCAGGTTTGGACTTTGCAGGACTCATTGGCGGCGCCATTATTACCGAAACTATTTTTAATTTACCTGGACTAGGTCGCTTAACTCTTCGATCTACATATGAATTTGATTTACCTGTTGTGCTGGCTACAACTATTTTGGCCGCAGTCGTCGTAATCGTCATGAATCTGATTGTGGATATGTTGTATGCAGTTCTAGATCCGCGGGTGAGAATCTAATGGCAGAGTTATTGCGCATAAACGATCTTCACGTTGCTTTTCCAACTGATGATGGTTTGGTCCGCGCCGTTGATGGAGTTTCACTCAGCGTTTCTCAAGGAGAAACTGTTGCTATCGTGGGCGAATCTGGATCAGGAAAAACAGTTACAAGCCTTTCGGTGATGGGATTACATAAAAAGGGATCTGCCCAAATGAGTGGGTCTATCAGCGTTGCCCATGATGGTGGCTTCTTAGATGTTATTTCTGCTAGCGAAGAAGAGATTCGCAGCATGCGCGGTCGCAGCGTTGCAATGATTTTTCAAGACCCGATGTCAGCCCTTCATCCGTATTACAAGATTGGCGATCAGCTGGCT
Organism: uncultured Actinomycetes bacterium; assembly: GCA_903890345.1. Classification (GTDB taxonomy): domain Bacteria; phylum Actinomycetota; class Actinomycetes; order Nanopelagicales; family Nanopelagicaceae; genus Planktophila. The sequence goes on along the minus strand of CAITAV010000160.1, from coordinate 1,451 downwards.
GAGGCTTATTTGGTACACAATCCTGGCAAGAAAAAAGAAGCAGCAGCCCGCGCAATTGAAATGCTGGACTTGGTTGGAATTTCAGAACCAGCGCAACGTGCAAAAGAGTTTCCGCATCAATTCTCTGGTGGTATGCGCCAACGCGTAATGATCGCAATGGCACTCATGAATTCACCAAAGATGTTAATTGCCGATGAGCCAACGACTGCGCTAGATGTAACTGTTCAAGCACAGATTCTGACTCTGCTGGCCTCACTTCAAAAAGAGTTCAACATGGGAATTTTGCTGATTACTCACGACCTAGGCGTTGTTGCTCAAGTCTCTGAAAAAGTAAATGTTATGTATGCAGGCCGAATTGTCGAGCAAGGCGCTGTCGATGACATTTTCTATAACCCAATGCATCCATACAATCTCGGTCTTTTAAAATCAGTTCCACGCATTTCAGCAACTGGTTCAGAACGCCTGAAGGCGATTCAAGGACAGCCCCCATCACTAATTAGTTTGCCTGCAGGATGCGCATTTGCACCACGTTGTGAATACATCAAATTTGCAGATAGCAACGCATGTGCAACACAGATGCCTGCCCTGGTTGGCATATCTACTACCCACACATCTCGCTGTCACATCGATGAGTCAAAGCGCCAAGCATCCTTTGCGGACGCAATGAAGGAGGTGCGCTAATGAGTAACGAGACAATTCTTAGCATCACTAACTTGACCAAGCATTTTCCCGTCAAGAAATCTAGAGATCGCAAGAAGTCTGTGGTCAAAGCAGTCGATGGCATTTCATTTGATTTAAAAGCCGGTGAAACTCTGGGACTCGTAGGTGAATCTGGTTGCGGAAAAACAACAGCCGGTCGCACTATTTTGAAGTTAACAGAGCCAACTTCTGGAAGCATCGTTTTTGAAGGTCAAGACATCACAAAATTTAGGCATCATAAAATGACATCACTGCGTGCGCAGATGCAGATCATTTTCCAAGACCCATATTCAGCACTTAATCCGCGCCAAACTATTGGCAAGATAATTTCTGCACCCTTTGAAATTCAAAAAGTTGAACCTGCCGGCGGAGTAAAAAACGCAGTACAAAATCTGATGGAACGCGTGGGATTAAACCCTGAGCACTACAACCGATATCCGCACGAGTTCTCTGGCGGACAACGCCAACGCATTGGTATTGCTCGCGCCATCGCCCTCAAACCACGTTTCATTGTGGCTGACGAACCTGTAAGCGCACTTGATGTTTCCATTCAGGCACAGGTAATTAATCTACTCGATGACTTACAACGCGAAGATGGCATCAGCATTGTCTTCATTGCCCACGACTTATCTGTCGTGCAACATATTTCTGATCGCGTTGCAGTGATGTATCTCGGCAAGGTTATGGAAATCGGACCTACTGCAGATCTTTATCAGCAATCACATCACCCATATACAAAGGCTTTGCTATCT
>CAITAV010000159.1 GCA_903890345.1 uncultured Actinomycetes bacterium | reverse complement strand
CATCTACTTTAAGTTCGCACAAGTACGTTGGCGCTTTCGCTTCTTTTTCAACGCGATCAAACCAACCGGTTAATTCATCTGCGTCAAAAACATTGTCCAAGCTCATCATCTTTTCAATGTGATCGCGTTGCTCAAATCCTGTTGAAAATCCCCCACCGATACCTAGCGTTGGCGAATCAGGTTCGCGTAGCTCTGGATTGGCTTCTTCTAGCTTTTTGAGTTCAACGAGTAAAACATCAAATTCGGCATCTGTAATCGTTGGATTATCTAAGACGTAATATCTAAATTGATGATCGCGAATCTCTTTAGTTAATTCATCAATTCTGTGACGTGCAATCGATGTCATGCTGTCTCACAAATAGTTGCAGAACCAACGACTCGATCACCATCGTAAATAACCATTGCTTGCCCAGTGGCAAGTCCTAAAAGTGGTTCATCTAACTCAGCCACTAATAACGTTCCATCAAAATAATATGTACACGGTAGCGCTGCGCCATGTGCGCGCACCTGAACAAAGCCGCGCAAGTGTTCGCCATCAACACCAGGACCGCACCACACAGGGCGTTCACCCTTCATTGTTGAAATCGCTAACTCTTCACGTGCACCCACAACAACTGTGTTTGTTACTGGTTCGATCTTTAGAACAAATCGTGGCGAACCATCCGATGTTGGAACTGTGATTCCTAAACCTTTGCGTTGTCCGATTGTGTATGTGTAGGCACCTTTGTGTTCGCCAATCTTTGTGCCATCTTGATCAACAATTGGACCAATTTCGCTACCAAGTCGATCACGTAACCATCCTGCGTTATCCCCCGAAGGAACAAAGCAAATGTCATGACTATCTGGCTTTTGCGCAACGGCTAATCCACGCGCTTCTGCTTCCTTGCGGATATCAACCTTTGTTGTATCACCTAGCGGAAATATTGCACCATTGATCTGTTCGATTGTTAAGACAGATAGAACGTATGACTGATCTTTACTGTGATCCACTGCGCGATGAAGAGTTTTGCCATCTGGTCCAATTTCAGTGCGTGCATAGTGTCCAGTGACTACGCCATCAAAACCCATTGCTCGCGCACGATCTAAGACGGCTGCAAACTTAATCTTTTCATTACAACGCAAACATGGATTAGGTGTGCGACCTGCTGCGTATTCGCTCATGAAATCTTCGACCACACCTGCATGAAACTCTTCTGCCATGTCCCAGATATAAAACGGAATACCTATTACATCTGCGGCGCGACGTGCATCGTGTGAATCTTCGATTGTGCAACAACCGCGTGCACCAGAACGATATTTCTGTGGATTAGCAGATAGCGCTAAGTGCACACCAATAACATCATGACCCGCTTCTACTGCGCGCGCTGCTGCTACTGCAGAATCAACGCCACCACTCATTGCAGCAATTAGTTTCATAGCCCACTCGCTGCTCTGCCGCGGGCAATAACAGATGGCAATACAGCAAGTGCCCCATCGCAATCTGCTTGTGTGGATGTTCGTCCAAATGAAAAACGAAGAGATGACATTGCACTTATTTCATCATGTCCCATAGCAAGTAAAACATGGCTTGGTCTGTGTACTCCGGCGCTACACGCTGATCCAGTTGAACAAGAAACGTTTTCGCCATCCATGAGCAATAACAATGTATCGCTCTGTGTGCCTGGAAAAGTTACATTAACAATGCCAGGCAGACGATCCGCCTTTAATGCGTTTACAAAAGAACCAGGAACTACTTCTGTCACACGCGCGGCAAAATCATCTCGAATCTTTGCAATTGCTGCTGCGTTATATGTCTTATCTTGCGCCGCAGTTGCAAGTGCCACAATTGCAGGTGCATTTAGAGTTCCGCTTCTGATCTCGCGCTCTTGTCCCCCGCCATGTAATAACGCAGGAATCTCCACACCGCGGCGCAATACAAGTACACCGATTCCCAGTGGCCCACCGATCTTGTGAGCACTAATAGAGAGTGCAATCACGCCGAGTGATTTAAATGAGAGTGGCACTTTCTTAAAACTCTGCGCAGCATCTGTATGCACTGCTATGTCGCCAGCAATTTTTACGATTTCTGCAATTGGCTGAATCGCACCAGTTTCATTATTTGCATGCATGATTGAAATAAGTGCAATCTCACTTGCACGCTTAGAAACCAGTGCACGCAGAAATTCAAGATCTATAACGCCATCTTTAGTCACTGGTGTATAAATGATTTCAGCGCCTTCGTGTTCGGCTAGCCAGGCCGCAGGATCTAACGTGGCATGGTGTTCAATTGCAGAAATAACAACGACGTTTTTGCCTAAAGCCTTTTGTTGCCAGTAAATACCTTTGATTGCTGTGTTATTCGCTTCGGTGCCAGATGCGGTAAAGATAATTTCAGATGCTAAACAATCTAATTCTTTTGCTAGCGATTCACGTGCGTCTTCTACATCTTTGCGAGTATGACGACCTTGTGTATGCAAACTAGATGGATTGCCGAGTGTGCGCAGTTGTGCATCCATTGCAGCGATTGCGTTTTCGAGCATCGGCGTAGTTGCCGCATGGTCGAGATAGATGCCAGACATGGGTGTAAGTCTAGGACTTACGAGAGTGCACGCCTTGCGTAGCCTGTGGCAGCACAGCGAAGAGATCGCCTATGACGCCGAAATCTGCGATTTCAAAGAGTGGGGCTTCTGGATCTTTATTGACCACAACGATTGTCTTACTGGTTTGCATACCTGCGCGATGTTGAATCGCTCCGGAAATTCCACATGCAACGTATAGCTGCGGACTTACAGTTTTTCCAGTCTGTCCCACTTGATGTGAATGCGGATACCAACCGGCATCTGTTGCTGCGCGTGATGCACCAACTGCTGCGCCGAGTTCGTCAGCAAATGCTTCAACTGGTGCAAAGTTTCCATCTGTTCCGCGACCACCAGAAACAACAATTGTTGCTTCAGTTAACTCTGGTCGACCACCCTTAACAGGTGGTTGCGTAGAAGTAATCGTCGCACCCTTTGCATGATCTGCAACTGTTATTGCTACTGTTTCAACTGCAGGAGTTGCAGCAGCAGTACTTGCTTCAACAGAGTTTGGTCGCACAGTGATAACGGCAGTGGGTGTAGTAACCGCTGAATGAACTGTTGTTGAACCACCGAAAACTAATTGTGTGCAACTGCGATCGGCTGCAACATCTTGGGCATCAGTAATGATTCCGCTATTAGTTGCTACTGCCAGGCGGCCACCGATTTCTTTACCCATTGCATGAGATGCAATCAGAACAGCCGTTGGTGAATGGGTCGTGACTAATTGAGCAAGTGCATCAGCCATTGCTGCAACACCATGAGTTGCAAAGTCTGCGGATTCAACAACGATCACAGAT
>CAITAV010000158.1 GCA_903890345.1 uncultured Actinomycetes bacterium | reverse complement strand
GATCGCATGGAAGTAGTTCTAGAAGATGCTTACGTTCTTCTGGTTAACTCAAAGATCACAAACATTAAGGATCTTGTTCCTGTGCTTGAAAAAGTTATGCAATCAGGTAAGCCACTTGCAATCATCGCCGAAGATGTTGAAGGCGAAGCACTTGCAACGTTGGTAGTAAATAAGATTCGCGGAATTTTCCGCTCAGCAGCAGTAAAGGCACCTGGCTTTGGAGATCGTCGCAAGGCGATGCTTCAAGACATTGCAATTTTAACTGGTGCAACAGTTATCTCTGAAGAAGTTGGTCTCAAGCTTGATCAAGCTGGCCTCGAGCTTCTAGGGCGCGCTCGCAAAGTTGTTATCTCTAAGGAAGAGACAACAATCATTGAAGGTGGCGGAGACGATGCTCAAATTAAGGGCCGCGTTGCACAGATTCGTTCAGAGATTGAAAAGAGCGATTCAGATTACGATCGCGAAAAACTACAAGAGCGTCTTGCAAAACTTGCTGGTGGAGTTGCAGTTATTAAAGCTGGAGCTGCTACAGAAGTAGAACTTAAAGAGCGCAAGCACCGTATTGAAGATGCTGTTCGCAATGCAAAGGCTGCAGTTGAAGAAGGCATCGTCGCCGGTGGTGGCGTTGCACTACTGCAAGCAGCAACGGCCGCATTCGCTAAATTAAAACTCGAAGGCGATGAAGCAACTGGTGCAAAGATTGTAGAAGTTTCAATCGAAGCACCTCTTAAGCAAATCGCTATAAACGCCGGCCTTGAAGGTGGAGTAGTTGTAGAAAAAGTACGTCACCTCGCAGCAGGTCATGGACTCAATGCAGCAACTGGTGAATACGTTGACATGATTAAAGCTGGCATCATCGATCCAGCAAAGGTGACACGTTCCGCACTTCAAAATGCAGCATCGATTGCCGCACTCTTTATTACAACAGAAGCAGTTATTACCGACAAACCAGAGAAAACACCTGCAGCACCTGCAGGTCCTGGCGGCGGAGATATGGACTTCTAATTTCTCACGCGTAAAGCGTTACGAACGCCACTGCCGATTAACTCGGTAGTGGCGTTCTGCTTTATCCTTATCGGATGAGCACTCTCGAACTCGCACGTTCTGCTGCAATTGCCGATGCTGGCAGCGCTGATTTAGTTGGCGCAGATGTATCTGTTGAGATCGATGATGATGGTCGCGTTGAAACTTATTTATTTGAAGCACACCTTGCAGGTTATAAAGGCTGGCGTTGGTGCGTAACAATTGCTGTAGTTGATAAGAAATCAGAACCAACTATTTGTGATGTTGTCGTTCTTCCAGGGCCAGACGCGTTACTTGCACCAGAGTGGGTTGCATACCGCGATCGCATACAACCAGGCGATGTTGGTGTTGGCGATATTGTTCCAAGTTCATTAGATGACACACGTTTAGTTCCATCAGTGCACTCACTTATTGCTGATGAAGAATTAGATGCAATGCAAGTATTTGAACTTGGACTTGGTCGCGCACGAGTAATGTCAATTGAAGGTCGCGATCAAGCAAGCAAGCGTTGGTATGAAAGTGATCGCGGTCCGCAATCACCAATTGCGCAATCTGCACCGAAACCATGTTCATCATGCGCATTCTTTTTACCGATAGCCGGATCACTTCGCGCATCATTTGGCGTATGCGCTAATGCGATTTCACCTGAGGATGCACGCGTAGTTTCCGTTGACCACGGATGCGGCGCGCACTCCGAAGCCACGCTCTGATAAACTAACCCTCTGCCCGTG
>CAITAV010000157.1 GCA_903890345.1 uncultured Actinomycetes bacterium | reverse complement strand
GCATTAATCCAAGGTCATATGGATCCAAGCACAGGCACTATTGATGCACCAATTGATCGCCATCCAAAAGAAGATCATCGCTTCGCAGTTGTTGCTAATGGAAAAGAAAGCATTACGCATTACGAAGTTATCGAATTTTATCGCGGTGTATCTTTAGTAAAAGTTGAATTGGAAACAGGACGAACTCACCAAATTAGAGTGCATTTTTCTGCGCTTCGACATCCACTAGTCGGAGACCTTACTTATGGCGCAGATCCCGCACTTGCAGCATCTCTTGGGATGTCTCGTCCATGGTTACACGCCATGGTTCTCGAACTTACACATCCACTTTCTGGTGAGCGATTAACCTTTAACGCGCCTTACCCTGCTGATCTCACAAATGCTCTGGCGTTGCTTTCCAGCGCAGTTCTTCCGTAAGAGATAGCCTCACCACCAATGTCATCTTTTGCCCACCTTCATGTTCATACCGAGTATTCAATGCTCGATGGTGCTGCGCGGGTTGCTGATCTTGTAGCAGAAGTTGCACGCCAGGAGATGCCGGCGATTGCAATGACAGATCACGGAAATGTATTTGGCGCTTTTGATTTCTATAAGCAAGCAAAGAAAGTTGGCGTTAAGCCAATCATCGGAATCGAAGCCTACGTTGCCCCAGAATCTCGCTTTGAAAAGAAGCGAGTGAAGTGGGCCGATGGTGGCCAAGACGATGTCTCTGGTGGTGGTGCGTATACGCACATGACAATTCTTGCTGAAAACAATGAAGGTCTTTCAAATCTTTTTAAACTTTCTAGCCTTGCCTCCCTCGAAGGCTATTACTACAAACCACGTATGGATCGTGAGTTACTAACGAAGTATGCAAAAGGATTAATAGCGACAACTGGTTGTCCTGGTGGAGAAATTCAAACTCGCCTTCGCATGGGTGCTTTTAAAGAAGCAATGGCTGCAGCATCTGATTATCGAGACATCTTCGGGGCTGAAAATTTCTATCTGGAAATTATGGATCATGGCATCGATATTGAATCACGCGTAAAAGCGGATCTCCTCAAGTTGGGCAAAGAGCTTGGATTGCCGCTACTGGCAACAAATGATTTGCACTACACGTTTAATGAAGACGCACGTTCACATGAAGCGCTCCTATGCGTGCAATCTGGTTCAACTCTTGCAGATCCGAAGCGATTTAAATTCGATAACGATGAGTTTTATCTTAAAACTCCGGCACAGATGCGTGAACTCTTTAAAGAAATTCCTGAAAGTTGCGATAACACCTTATTAATCGCTGAACGATGCAATGTAACTCTTCGCGAAGGTGAAAATTTACTTCCTCGCTTTGAAGTACCAACAGGTGAAACAGAAGATTCCTGGCTTATAAAAGAGGCAGAACGTGGATTGATCAATCGCATGGGTAATCGATTAACCGATGCCCACCATGCGCGATTGAAATATGAGTTAGACGTCATGATCAAGATGGGTTTTCCTGGGTACTTCTTAGTTGTTGCAGATTTAGTTGCACATGCAAAGAAAGTTGCAATTCGAGTTGGTCCTGGTCGTGGTTCTGCTGCTGGCTCTCTAGTTGCTTACGCACTCGGAATCACTGGACTTGATCCGCTCGAACACGGTTTACTCTTCGAGCGATTCCTCAATCCAGAACGTATCTCTATGCCTGATATTGATCTGGATTTCGATGAACGCAGACGAAGCGAAATGATTCGTTATGCAACAACAAAATACGGCGAAGATCGCGTTGCTCAAATCATTACCTACGGAACAATTAAATCTAAGCAAGCGATTAAAGATTCAACTCGCGTACTTGGCTACCCATATGCAATCGGCGAAAAACTCACTAAAGCGCTGCCACCATCTGTTATGGGTAAAGATATTTCACTTGCTGGAGTCTTTGACCCGAGCAATGATCGATACTCAGAAGCTGGCGAATTTAGAACTCTCTATGAAAGTGATCCGGATTCCAAAACAGTTATTGATACTGCAATGGGACTTGAAGGATTGAAGCGTCAATGGGGCGTACATGCAGCAGGAGTTATTCTCTCGCGCGAACCATTATTAGATGTCATTCCAATTCATCGCCGTGAAGCAGATGGTTCCATCATCACCCAATTTGATATGGGTGCATGCGAAGCAACTGGATTACTCAAGATGGATTTCTTAGGACTTCGAAATCTCTCAGTTTTGGATGATGCTCTTTTAAATATCAAGGCAAACAAAGGCGTTGATGTAGTTCTAGAAGATCTCACGTTAGATGATAAGAAAACCTTCGAACTTTTGTCTCGCGGTGACACCCTCGGTGTCTTTCAGCTAGATGGTGGGCCTATGCGCGCATTACTTCGCAGCATGTCACCAGATTCTTTCCAAGATATCTCGGCAGTTATTGCTCTGTATCGCCCAGGTCCAATGGGAGAAAATGCGCACAATAACTATGCGGATCGAAAAAATAAACGCAAACCGGTCGAGCCAATTCACGCCGAGTTATCAGAAGTTCTCAATGAAATTTTGGGCGACACATATGGATTAATTGTTTACCAAGAACAAGTTATGGCAATTGCTCAAAAAGTTGCGGGATTCTCACTAGGACGCGCAGATCTCTTGCGTAAAGCTATGGGTAAAAAGAACAAGGAAATTCTGGATAAGGAATACATTCCATTTGAAGCGGGTATGAAGACAAATGGTTTCGGCAATGCCGCAATCAAACGTTTGTGGGATGTTCTTATTCCATTCTCAGATTATGCGTTTAACCGTGCCCACAGCGCTGGCTACGGCGTGGTTTCGTATTGGACCGCCTACCTCAAAGCAAATTACCCAACTGAATACATGGCTGCTCTTCTCACTTCAGTACGCGATGACAAAGATAAATCCGCTTTGTACTTAAGTGAATGTCGTCGTATGGGTATTCAAGTTTTGCCACCAGATGTTAATGAATCTGATGCCGAGTACACCCCACGCGGAACTGATATTCGTTTCGGACTTGCCGCAATCAGAAATGTTGGCGAGGGAGTGGTTGCATCTATTAAGAGTGGTCGAGACAGTAAAGGTCGCTACCAATCCTTTGGAGATTTCTTAGCAAAAGTTGATGCCCAGGTGTGCAATAAGAAAACTATTGAATCACTCATCAAGGCTGGTGCATTTGATTCTCTTGGTCACACACGTAAAGGGTTAATGGCTGTCTATCTCGAAGCAATCGATTCAGTGATTGAAACTAAACGCGCTGAAGCAATCGGACAATTTGATTTGTTCGGGGCAGAGTCGGCAACATCAGTATCAAATGTTGCTTTAGATATTCCAGCTGGCGAATGGGAGAAAGCCATGTTGCTTTCCTATGAGCGCGAGATGTTAGGTCTCTACGTTTCAGATCATCCGCTACTCGGCGTCGAACATGTTTTGCGTTCAGGAACAGATATGTCTATTAGCGAATTATTAGATGATGGTGGACATCATGATCAAATCGTCACCATCGGTGGCTTGATTACTTCAGTAACAAGAAAAGTAACTAGACAAGGTGCTTCATGGGCAGTTGTCACCATTGAAGATCTTGAAGGTTCAATTGAAGCACTCTTCTTTTCTAATACCTACAATCAGTACGCCTTAACTCTGACAGAAGATCGAATTGTTCTCATTCGTGGGCGTGTAGATAAACGCGAAGATCAAGTCAGGTTCACAGCCCTTGAAATGAAAAACGCTGATGTGAGTGCAGCGCCAACGGGTCCTCTTGTTATTACATTGCCTATTAATCAATGCACACCACCTGTTGTCGATCGCATGAAAGAGATTCTTCGTTCACACCCTGGAAAACGCGAAGTACATTTGCATCTAGATGAGAATGGAATGCGTACTGTGATGAAATTGGACACCTTGATTACATCATCGCCATCGCTGAGCGCTGATCTCAAATCAATCCTCGGGCCTAACTGCCTTCAGGGCTAGTAGAATTTGCTCATCTAATCCCCAGTTCTAATACTTTGTGAGGCAACCAGATGATGCGTTTAATAGACCTTCGTGGTCAACGCTTATCTAAATCTGGTTACAACAACGCAATCCCTCGGGCTGCACTTGATGTCGCAGAAGCTATGAAATTAGTTGAACCAATTTTAGCGCGAGTTAAAAATGGCGATGAAAGTGATTTGATTGCACTGGCAAAAGAATTTGATGGCGTAGCACCGCAACACATAAAGGTTCCCCGAGAAGCACTGACTCGTGCTCTTAAAGAGCTAGACCCACACATACGCACAGCGTTAGAAATTTCAGCAGAGCGAATCAGAACTGTTCACAACGACCAAAGACGCAACGAAACTATTACAAAAGTTGTTGATGGTGGAAGTGTTACTGAGCGATGGGTGCCAGTAGATCGTGTCGGCTTATACGTTCCTGGTGGTCGCGCTGTATATCCAAGTAGCGTGATGATGAATGTTATTCCTGCACAAATCGCTCAGGTAGCAAGCATTGCCATCGCTTCACCTCCTCAAAGTGAATTTGGGGGATTGCCACACCCAACAATTCTTGCCACGTGCGAATTACTTGGCGTCACTGAGGTTTATGCAGTTGGTGGAGCACAAGCAATTGCACTCTTTGCCTACGGCATGGAAAACGTCTGTGAAAAATGCGACCTCGTTACTGGTCCTGGAAATATTTATGTTGCTGCTGCAAAGCGCGCACTACGAGGAGTAATTGGTATCGACTCCGAAGCAGGACCCACAGAAATCGCGATCATTGCTGATAAGAGTGCACTCGCAGCAGATGTTGCAGCAGATCTCATTAGCCAAGCCGAACACGATGTCATCGCAGCCGCTGTTTTGATCACAGATAGCCAAGAGCTCATCACCCAAGTTCAAAAAGAACTAGTAATGCGCGTTGCACTAACAAAGCACTCAGAAAGAATCACTGAAGCACTTACTGGCATTCAATCTGCATGCGTTTTAGTTGACTCCACAGAACATGCGATTGAGGTTGCAAATGCATACGCTGCCGAACACTTAGAAATTCAAACAAAAAATAGCGATAAGGATTCCTTGAAAATCAGAAATGCTGGCGCCGTTTTCATTGGTCGTTTCTCACCAGTTTCACTCGGTGATTATTCAGCCGGCTCAAATCACGTATTACCTACAGGTGGATGCGCCTGCCACTCAAGCGGCTTATCTGTTCAAACATTTTTGCGAGGCTTGCACTTCATCCAATACAACGAAGATGCGTTCACACAAATTCTGCCAACCGTAATTACATTGGCAAACTCCGAAGATCTACCAGCGCACGGTGAAGCCATGAGCGCCCGCTTAGAAAATAAGAGTTCATCATGAGTACGTGGCCACAGTGGTTGCCGCTGCGCGAAGAGCTTGCACCAATGTCTGCCTATGGCGCGCCACAAGTAGAAGCAGATGCATCTCTTAATACGAATGAAAATCCATTTTCTCCATCGCCAGAACTCGTTAAAGCGATTGCGGCACGAGTAACAGAGATTGGCTCGCGTCTGAATCGCTATCCAGATCGCGAAGCTACAGAACTGCGAACTTCATTAGCTCATTACATTAATTCTCAATCAGGAACTGCCTTAGATATTTCCAATGTATGGGCTGCAAATGGCAGCAATGAAATTATTCAATCTATTTTTCTTGCCTTTGGCCGCAAATCCGCCCTTGGCTTTACGCCTTCCTATTCAATGCACCCTTTGATTGCAAAGGTCACAGCAACTCCATGGATTGATGGCACTCGCCGCAAAGATTTCACTCTTGATTGTGATGCGGCGGCAGCGCAGATCGAATCTCTGCGTCCAACTTTGACGTTCATAACAACTCCGAATAATCCAACCGGAAGCGCTGTTCTAATCTCTGAAATAGAAACTTTGGCTAGAAGTACACAATTAGTTGGCGGCTTACTCGTGATCGATGAGGCGTACGCAGAATTTTCATCTGAAAAATCAGCAGTTACATTGATTCAAAAATTTCCAAATATTGTGGTCATCAGAACCATGAGCAAAGCATTCGCATTCGCTGGTGCACGCGTGGGTTATCTGGTTGCACATCCATCTGTGATTGATGCAATGCGACTTGTTCGACTTCCGTATCACCTCAGCGCATTGACTCAAGTTGCCGCTAGCGCTGCACTCGAGTTCAGAGATGAGCTCTTAGCAACTGTTAAGGGTTTGATCGCAGCAAGAGAAGATGTCGCAAGCCAACTCACTCAACTCGGGCTCGAAGTTGTTCCAAGCTGCTCCAATTTCTTGCTCTTCTCAGGATTCAAGCGAGCAAGTGCAGATGTATGGAAAGATTTGCTCGATAAAGGGGTTCTCATCCGAGATGTGGGTCTCGAAGGATATTTACGAGTAACAATCGGCAACGAAGCCGAAAACAAGAAGTTCTTAGTGGCGATAAAAGAAGTACTAAACAAGTGAAGCAGGGGAAAAAATGAGAAGTGCCCGCGTTGAACGTACAACGAAAGAATCTAGCGTTCTTGTTGAGCTAAACCTTGATGGTCAAGGAAACATATCTGTCGATACAGGTGTTGCGTTCTTTGATCACATGCTCTCACAACTTGGTAAGCACTCCGGCTTTGATCTAACAGTTAAAACAACTGGCGACATTGAAGTTGATTCTCACCACACTGTCGAAGATACTTCTTTGGCTTTTGGTCAAGCACTTCGTGAAGCACTTGGTGATAAGGCTGGCATTCGTCGCTTTGGTGATGCCATGGTTCCACTTGATGAAGTTCTTGTTCAGGCTGCAGTTGATTTGTCAGGACGTCCATATCTAGTTCACCGCCAACCAGAAATTGTCGAACTCATCGGAACATTTGATACAACACTTGGTAAGCACATCTGGGAATCCATTGTTGCTGAAGCACGCATCGCACTTCACATTCGTGTTCTTGAAGGACGAAATGCTCACCACGTGTTTGAAGCACAATTTAAAGCTGTTGCTCGCGCACTTCGCGACGCGGTTGCGTTGGATTCACGGGTAAGCGGAGTGCCATCGACTAAGGGCGTTCTTTGATAGCAATCTTGGATTACGGATCGGGAAATTTACGATCCGCCCAACGAGCGTTTGCAACCACTGGCCATGACGTGCAACTCACATCAGATCTGGATGTTGCTTTCAAATCTGATGGGCTTGTTGTTCCTGGCGTCGGCGCCTTTGCTGCGTGCATGAACGGAATTAATGCAATCGATGCTGCTGATGTCATTCGCCAGCGCCAAGCATCCGGTAAATCCACGTTAGGCATTTGTATAGGAATGCAGATTCTTTTTAGTGATGGCCTAGAACATGGCAAACACAAAGGAATTGGAATGTGGAACGGAATTATCGATGCACTGGATGCTCCAATTCTTCCGCATATGGGATGGAACACCGTAGAAATAGCTGGTCCATCAAAACTCTTTAAAGGTGTTGAAAAAGAATCTTTTTACTTTGTGCATTCATACGCAGCAAAGAAATCAGTAGGTGTTGCGCAAGCGTGGACAACTCATGGTGAAAAATTCTTAGCAGCGGTTGAAGATGGCCCACTGTGTGCAACGCAATTTCATCCTGAAAAATCAGGCCAAGCCGGACTCACTTTGATTGCTAATTGGAGCGCCGGGCTATGAGTTATCTCGAATTATTACCTGCAGTAGATGTCAAAGATGGCAAAGCGGTTCGATTGGTTCAAGGCGAGCTCAGTCAAGAAACCAATTATGGCAAGCCACTTGATGCAGCTCTTGATTTCCAAAAATCAGGTGCAGAGTGGATTCACCTTGTAGATCTTGATGCCGCATTTGGAATTGGAAGCAATGCAGATTTACTTGCAAAAGTTATTGGCGCATTAGATATAAAAGTTGAGTTATCAGGCGGAATTCG
>CAITAV010000156.1 GCA_903890345.1 uncultured Actinomycetes bacterium | reverse complement strand
TCTTCGCAGAGCAAAACTAATTCATGGCACGCTTTGCGGGCACAGTTATAGAACTGTTTAGTCGGCGCATTACAGCTTTCGCATTCGCCAATAACTTTTGCTTTAGGTGAGAAATCAATTGCCATGCGACCATCAAATGTATAGAGCGAGCCTTCCCACAAACCTTTGTCGCCATATTTTTTGCCGTACTTAACGATGCCGCCTTCAATTTGGTAAACCTCTTTGAAGCCGTTATCGACCATTACCGCTGAAATAATTTCGCAACGGATGCCACCAGTGCAATATGTAACAACTGGTTTGTCCTTAAGGTGATCGTATTTTCCACTCTTAATTTCCTCAACGAAGTCACGCGATGTTGTTACATCTGGAATTACGGCGTTCTTGAACTTTCCGATTTTGGCTTCAAACGCGTTGCGACCATCGAAGAAGACAACTTCATCGCCACGTTCTTCAACTAATTTTTGAACATCGTATGGCTTGAGGTGCTTGCCACCACCGACTACACCTTCTTCATTTACCTTAATAACTGATGGATCGCCGAAGGCAACTAGTTCATCTTTAACGCGAACAGCTAAACGTGGGAATTCATTTCCAGTTGCTTCAGACCACTTAAAATCAATTTTCTTAAATCCTGGATATTTCTTTGTACGCGCAACGTATGTCTTAAGAGATTCCATATCTCCACCAACGGTTCCGTTGATTCCGTGAGGAGATACAAGAATGCGACCTTTAAGTCCTAGGGATTCACAGAGAGTGAGCTGCCACAAACGAACAGCAGCAGTGTCTTGAATCGGCGTGAAGCCGTAATAGAGAAGTATCTTCTGTGGTTCCACAAGCCAATCTTAACCGCTGATAGGTACTTCAAAAAACGCCGTTACTCGCAGGCAACCCCGTCTTTATCCCGATCCAGCGCCTTGTTGAGTGCGTATAAGGTTTTATTTTTTGAACGAACGATTGGTGTTACTCCTGCCGCACGAGCTTTCGCACATGATGAATACTTCACGGCTTTCTTAACTTTTGGTGCAGCACTTGGTTTTGCTGTTGCAGTCGGCGCAGTGGTTGGTTCGGTTGAAGCAGTTGGTGAAGCAGTTGGAGTCGGTGATGCAAGAGTTATCGGAGTAATTCCGGCAGTGATTGCGTAAGCAGGGATTGAGAATGCTGTTATAGAAGTGATGTTGCAAGAGGCAACAAGTGTTGTGAGGGCATTTGCTTCGGCAGTATCAACCGTTAATGAATAGCGAACTTTGATTGCAATCCAATTAGAAACATATGTGCACTTATCAATTGGTGGAAGCCATGTACTTGGATCTTGATCACTCTTCTGGCGATTAAGCGAAGCGGTGACTGCAACAAGTGCGCGCGGATCCGTTAAATCATTTGCGAATGCTTCTCGTTGCGCGGGTGACCATTTCCATGCGCCAGATCTCCATGCTTCAGATAGCGGAACCATGTGATCGATATCTAACGTTGAATAATCAGTAGTTGCTAATCCATCGTAGGCACTGATCCATTTACCACCATTAAAAACACAACCGCTGCTGAGTTTGGGTATCGATACCGCTTCTTGAATTAAAACTTCTTTACGCGTATCGCACTTATCTTTATCTGCATCAATCCAATGCTTAAAGAGTGTGCGTTCATAGCCAGATAATTGATCAGGGGCGATGGTTAAAGGTAAATCAAATGCGTGTGCTGCGGGGGCGGTGAGAACTGAAAACATCGTCGCTGTAGTGAGCACAATTGCCAGAGCGGTTGTGTATAAAGAACCTGAAGTTGTGAATAAAAAGCCAGAAAATGAATCAGATTTATCCGCTCTCTTCACACCTGCTGCGCTCAAATTCCTCTTCACCATACAAACTCTAGTTTGAACTTGGGGATAACTTCCACACTCTGTCAGTGCGCCTAGCAATAGTTCACACATGCGCACTCAACTCGTCTCTCGACTTCTCACTGCTGCGCCTGGTATCGACACACTCACATCACTTTTTGCAATAGACCCATTTGATCTTCCCGCACCAGCTCGAATTGATTACTTATCCGCACTCGAACGTCAGATGAGTTGGCTTCAAGCAATGATGCAGCGAGCCATCGTTGCGGTCGCAGGTGAAGAAGGCAGCAAGAGCGATGACATCTTTACTGGTGTCGACGATGCTGAACGTGAAGATGTCGCTGCGGCGCTTCGAATGTCAACTGGTACGGCGCAAATTCGAATAGATGTTGCGCGCACACTTGTAAACCATTTACCTAATGTCTGTTCCGCACTCGCCATGGGAGAAATATCTCCTGCGCACGCAACTGTTATTGCTCGCGAAAGCGCATCTGCAATTCGAGATGGAATGGGTCCAGCACACATCTATTCAATCGAACAGAGTGCACTCGCTTATGCAGAGTTTCATACACCTACTCAAGTTGCCAATAAAGTGCGAACAACAATCGCTAAATTAGCTCCAGAACCATTTGAAGAAATCGCAGAACGTGCGCGCGATACACGCCGCGTCTCATGCTTTAGAGAAGTAGACGGGCTCTCCACAATTGTTGCAATCTTGCCGGCAGAAGATGCGCAAATAGTTATGAAGGCAATCGAAAACTTTATCCACGCACAAGTAGCTAGTGAGTCGATTTCTTTAGGTAAGAAATCTGCAGTAAGCACCCAATCTGGATCTGATAATCAAGATTCGGACTCTGATGTCATCCCTGGGCAGCATCGCTCAATGGATATGAAACGTGCGGATGCGCTTACAAGTATTGCTACATGGTCACTTCAGCAGAGCACTGTGGATGTAAAACTGCATCGCAGACCAGTAACTGTAAATGTCACAATTGATTTACCAACATTGTTAGGTCTTGCAGAAAATCCAGGACAGCTTGCAGGTTACGGAGCAATACCTGCCTCCGTTGCTCGAGCATTGGCATCGGATGGTAAATGGCAACGATTTATTACTGATCCACAAACAGGAACGCTTCTGGATTATGGACGCGAAAGTTACGAACCGCCACAAGCGCTCGTTGATTTTCTTATCGCACGAGATCGAACATGCAGATTTCCCGGATGTAGACAATCCGCGGCTCGTGCAGATTTAGATCATGCGCAGAGTTGGGAAAGCGGAGGCGAAACATCGGCCGCAAATCTTGGAGCACTCTGTCGAAGACACCATCGTTTAAAAACACATGGTGGGTGGAAATTAGAAAGTCACCCTGATGGTTCCTGCACGTGGACATCTCCACTTGGAAAAATCTATGAAGTGCCTGCGCGGCCAATGTTGGAAGCTGTTTAGTTCACGCTATTACACGGTTTGGTTCGCACCCAATGTTGGAAGCTATCTAGCTTGAATCTAACGAGTACGAGGAACTTTGATGCGTAAAGAGTTAGTGACAACAAACAAACTAGATAACGCCATTGCACCCGCTGCATACATAGGAGATAGCAATCCCATTACTGCAATCGGGATTCCAACGACGTTATATGCAAATGCCCAACCGAGGTTCACGCGAATTGTTCTAAGGGTTCGCTTTGAAAGCTTTAGTGCATCTAGTACTGCGCGAAGATCCGTACGCATCAGCGTGATGTCTGCGCTAGAAACAGCCACATCTGTTCCGGTACCCATTGCGATACTTACATCTGCACCAACGAGTGCTGCTGCATCATTGATTCCATCGCCGACCATTACAACTGTTCGGGATTGACTCTGTAATTCGCGAATCTTGGTTAGTTTTCCTTGTGGCAATGCACCAGATAAAACGTGATCGCTTTCAATTCCAACTTGTTTAGCAATTGATTGCGC
>CAITAV010000155.1 GCA_903890345.1 uncultured Actinomycetes bacterium | reverse complement strand
GCATCGGCAATTTTTAACAGTGCGCGTTGACGCTCTGAAGGTGTGGAATCGCGCCAGATTGGAAATGCATCGGCTGCGGCTTTCATCGCAATGTCTACATCTGCGGCATTTGAATTTGGCGCAGTTGCGAAAACCTGTCCAGTTGCAGGGTTAACCAAATCTGTTGTCTTGCCAGATTTTGATTCAACGCTCTTGCCATTTATGAAGTTACTCAATTTTTCCATGGAGCGAGATTACGCCCTAGGGGCAAAAAAGTGTAGTTATTTTCCTGTGACATCTAAGATGTTCATGTGGGAAATCAGGCAGAGGCTAGCGTTTGGTGGAGCAGCGCCACCCATCCAACCTTTACACCGGGCGAGCTATACCGCCAGTGGGATGTCGTAATAGTTGGTGGCGGTTATTCCGGAATGTGGACAGCCCATCATCTACTTAACTCCTCGCCAGATTTAACTATTGCAATTCTTGAAGCGCACCAAGTTGGTTCTGGAGCAAGTGGCAGAAATGGTGGCTGGGCTTCTGCTTTGTATCCAATTGAGGATAGTGAGTTGGCTAAACATGCCAGCGCGCAAAACATTGCAAACTTACATACTGAACTTGAAAAATCTATCGATGAAATCGGTCAATTTGCCGCACAATCCCAAGAGAATATTGCATTTATAAAGAGTGGTTCCCTCACAGTCGCACGAAGTAACGCACAATTTGAACGCATAAAAAAGGGCTTACTCCCCCGTGAAAGCATTCTGGATAAAGATCAAACTCTGATGAAAATCAAAATGTCAGACACAGTTGGTGCATCTTTTAATCCTGATTGCGCGACCATAAATCCCACCCAATTGGTTGTCGCACTTGCTAAATCTTTAGCACAACGCGGAGTGCATATCTTTGAAAATACCTTTGCAGAAATTACATCAAATGGCGTAGTTAAAGTTTCCGGTAAGGCAATCGAATCGAAATTTGTAGTCCGTGCCATTGAGGCGTATCACGAGAAAAATAGAGAGCAAATTCCAATTTATTCACTCATGATTGCAACAGAACCGCTGCCTGATGAGTTTTGGACTAAATATGGATTAGATAATCGTCCAACTTTTCATGAAAATCGCCACCTAGTTACATACGCGCAAAGAACTTCTGATAATCGAATTGCAATGGGTGGACGTGGTGCGCCATATAAATGGGGGTCTGCGCGAAGTAACAAGTCAGAACAGCACGCAAAAATTCATAAGCAACTCAGAGAAACTGCGATCCAATGGTTTCCTGAATTAAAGAATTACTCATTCACTCATGCATGGGGTGGAGCCGTAACTGTTAAGCGAGATTGGGCGCCATATTTGCAGTGGGATGGCCGTTTTGGAGCCTTCGGCGGATACGTTGGCGATGGCGTAACGCTTTCCTATCTTGCCGCGAATTCCATGGCCGATCTGATTCTCGGAAAAAATACCGTGCGTGCATCTTTGCCGTACGTTGGATGGAAGAGTGCGAAATGGGAACCAGAACCATTTCGATGGCTCGGAGTTAATTTAGGTATCAAACTTTCAGAACTTGCAGATATTGAAGAAAAGATTACGAGACGTCCAAGTTTGCTCGGCAAACTTATCGAAAAATTACTTTAAGGCAAACCTTTAATTGCTCGTTCAAGTTGTGCGCCGTGATCAAATGGATGATTTGAATATGCCTTCAACCAATCGCTGACGGTAAATTTTCCGCGCTCGGTGTGAGTTCCAAATTTTTCCAAGTCTGCCATTGACATTCGCCGGATCAAATCAGCCGAAGCATTTCTCACCGAAATTGTTACCGCAAATGAATGTGCAATTTCTAACTCTTCATAGCCAAGATTTTTTGACTCTGCCCAAGCACCTTCGTCGTAACCTTGAATAATTGAACCTTCAGGTTCTGCTAGCAATCTACGTAAACGCGCATACGACTGGGCTTCACTATCTGCCATATGGTGAACAATCTGTCGTGCAGACCATTCACCAGGTGCCTTGGTATCTAAATCAGTTGGTTTGAGTGAGTTAACGAGTTTTTCAAAATAATTGGTGGCTTCTTGGTATTTATCTGCAAAATCCTGAATGGAACTCACTCTGATTTCCCCTTTTCAGCAGCTGCCAATTGACCACACGCTCCATCAATTTCGCGGCCACGTGTATCTCGAACTGTAACTGCAACGCCATAACCTTCAAGGATCCGTACAAACTCTTTTTCATCCTGCGGTCTAGACGCAGTCCATTTCGAGCCTGGAGTTGGGTTTAGTGGAATCAAATTAACGTGTGCATTTCGATTCTTTAGAAGTCTGCCTAATAGGTCTGCACGCCACGATTGATCGTTGATGTCTCGAATCATTGCGTACTCAATTGAGTACCGGCGCCCAGTTTTCTTCTCATATGCATCAGCTGCAGCAAGAACTTCTTTTACTTTCCAGCGCGAATTAATAGGAACTAACGTATCTCGCAACTCATCATCTGGAGTGTGAAGTGATACGGCTAAAGTCACTGAAATACCTTCTTCAGTTAATTTCTCAATTCCATTGACCACACCTACGGTTGAAACTGTTACCGACCGTGCACTAATGCCCAAGCCATCTGGATTAGGTGTGGTGATGTTTCTAACGGTTCGCATTACG
>CAITAV010000154.1 GCA_903890345.1 uncultured Actinomycetes bacterium | reverse complement strand
TTTTTGAGAACCGGAAGAATATTTTCTGCATTTTCGCTGATGATCTCTCTCCACAGAATCGGATCTGAATCAGCAATTCGGGTGACATCTTTAAAACCTTGACCGATCAATCCCAACCATTGCGGGTTATTGCCCACCAATTGTGACGCCAAGAGACTGGCCAAAATTTGAGGGGTATGTGAAATCAAAGCCATGGCTTGATCATGTTCTTTAGGCTCCATGTGCACGAGAATCCCGCCACATAATGTGATCATTTCACTGGCTAGATCTTTGCTAGTTGGCGAAGTTGACTCTCCCGACGTGAGTATCCATGTGCGTCCGTCGAATAAATCTCCTCTGGCCGATTGCGGACCAGATACTTCGCGACCTGCCATGGGATGCGTTCCGACATATCGTGAAGCAACTTCACCCAAAGACTGTACTTGAAGTAAAGGTTTAGTTTTTATACTTAAGATATCTACAAATGTTGATGTTGGATTGAGGACTATTTCTCTTGTTAACGCCTCTTTGAAGGCACTAGGTGGAACAGCAAGTACCACAATGTCGAATGCATGATCAGATTCAAAACTCTTCTTGTTTCCGACCAATGATTGAGCCATCAGACTAGCTGTTGGATCCACATCTGACATCAGAACAGCAATACCTCGGGCCGACAGAGCTAAACCGATAGATGTACCAATGAGCCCGGAACCAACAATTTTTATGGATGAAATAGCCATGTGAGGTGCTCTTATTGCGCTAGATCTTTACGCAAAACACTGGCTCCATGTAGGTATACATGCTCAATTTCGGTTACCGAACGAGCTGAATTGCAGTGCAGCATTACCCGGATTGTTCGAGGGAGCGCACCTGGAACGTCAATCTCCTGGGCGCACAGCAAAGGCACGGATTGGAAACCAATTTCACGAGCTGCACTTGCCGGGAAAGCTGCATTGAGATCAGGAGAAGCTGTTAAAAGTACGGAAATCACCTCAGAAATCTCAAGGGTATTAGCCTTTAAAATCGCTGTTAATAGCTCTTTTGATCCCTCCCCGATAGAGGTTGGGTCGTTTGCGCTGACCTGTGTAGCTCCGCGAATCGCACGTACATTCATAGGTAAAGAGTAACGCTTTGCCAACCCAACACGATGGATTGAATTATTTATATAACCATTTATTAATATCTCGATTTAAAGTTTCTGGTATTTGTAAACCTTGAAGATCCTGTAAGCGGGCAACGAACAAGAATCATTTGAAAGCCCATAAATATTGATATATCGGTAAAATCCAGCGTAGAACTCAAGGTAAATATCGATAAATAGATAGGAGTAAAGGTACTATCAATAAATCGATAAAGTGATATTCATTAGTATTAACTATATATCGCTATATCGTTATAAATCTAAAACCTTTTGTATGTTTAGCAATTCTCCTGAATTTAGATCTCTCCATCTACCTTCAGCGGTTTCGCCCAACGAGATGGGACCGAACTTGGTTCTAATCAATCGAAGGACATCGATACCAACGGCTGCCATCAATCGACGGATGATGTGATACCGCCCTTCATGAATACTGACTTCCACCCAGGTTGGAGAGAGTTCTTTGAAGGTTAGGACCCGCCCAATGCCATCTTCGAGTTCGACGCCTTTAAGTAAAGTTTTCTCCACCCCTACAGGTAATTTGCCTTCATATTCAATTATGTAAGTTTTCTCCAGGCCGTAAGAAGGATGGGTAGCTCGAAAAGTTAGATCTCCATCATTAGTAAGTAAAATCAGGCCCTCAGAATCCTTATCTAAACGGCCCACATGAAATAGACGTTCAGTGCGCAGGTCAATGAAATCACTCAAACATGGACGCCCCTCGGGATCAAACATAGTTGACAGCACACCTTTAGGCTTATGAAGTGCTAGATAAGTTTTGGTCAAAGATTGCGTGATTGTCTCACCATCAACCATTACTTCAGATTTTGTTGGATCGAACTTGGCACCGAGTTCCCTGATGACCAACCCATCGACACTTACCCGACCGGATGCAATCAAATCATCTGCTCCCCTGCGGCTGGTTATGCCCGCATCAGCAATGATCTTATTAAGACGTTTTTCACTCATATGTGGCTATCCATTCCCGACAGTCAACGTATCGCACATTCCTG
Organism: uncultured Actinomycetes bacterium; assembly: GCA_903890345.1. GTDB lineage: Bacteria > Actinomycetota > Actinomycetes > Nanopelagicales > Nanopelagicaceae > Planktophila. The sequence continues at coordinate 12,096 of CAITAV010000154.1, read as the reverse complement.
AAGCGATGCAGGTAGAACTCTACAGCAGAAGTTAAGGGTTTACTACGAAGGCTGAGTTCAAGGATTAATCAACGAGTGAATCTAGAATTTCATCCAAATGCTCAAGATCGGGCAGATACGGTGCAAGAGCTGGCAAATCATTAAGTGAGTTCAGACCTAGACGCTCTAAGAAGTAATTGGTGGTCTTGTACAAGATAGCTCCAGTTTCAGGCTCTAGGCCGTATTCTTCGACTAATCCACGTGTGACTAGGGTCTTCATAACCGCTTCAACATTTACTCCTCGAATAGCAGATACCCGGGCACGAGAAACTGGCTGGCGATAGGCAATTACGGCCAAAGTCTCAAGTGCTGCTTGAGTTAAACGCGATTGCTGGCCATCTAGAACGAATTTTTCAACCACTGAAGCACTATCTGGATGACTATAGAAGCGCCATCCACCAGCCACGCTCTTTAGGGCGAATCCACGCTCACCGTAGCTCTCTGTGAGCTCAGATAGCGCCTTGGAAACCTCGTCTTGAGTCACTTCTAAAACCGTGGCCAGGGTCAATTCGCTTACAGGCTCGTCAACAACCATCAAAATGGCCTCAATATGCCTATGAATATCTTTGATTTCCACGTTACTCCCCGTTGGCCTTCGAATCGTTCTCTTCGTCCTCTAAAACTACTGGAATATCGAACTCATCCGTGGTTTCAATCTCACCAGTTTCTGCGCCAGTCCAACTGATTTGCAGATCACCGAGGGCAACTACCTGGTTAAATCGTAAAGCGCCTTGTCGATAAAGATCTAAAAGAGCGAGAAAACGAGCAACAACCACCAGGGTTGAAGCGGCATCGGAAATGAGGGAGCGAAAACTCATAGTACGGCCTTTGCGTAAAGCCTCAACCACCAGTTTAGACTCTTCGGTGACGCTTACTAGCGCTGAATGCAGGTGTTCGATTGCTACAACGGGAGCACTCTTTGGAGTTAAGACGCGTTCTGCAATTGCAGCAAATCTAGCAGCTCCAACACCAATTAAAACTTCAGGCAAGAGTGAGGCAAGGGCAGGGTCTAGTGAAACGACTCGTGCGAAGGTTTTGTCGAAGGCTTCTATGCGCTGATTAAATGTGGCTGCAATCTCTTTGAAGGCCCGATATTGCAACAGGCGAGCAAAAAGAAGGTCACGAGCTTCAAGTAAGGCTAAGTCTTCTTCATCTTCAACTTCACCGCTAGGTAGTAATTTGGCGGCCTTTAGATCAAGCAGTGTTGCCGCGATGACCAGGAACTCTGTAGCTTGGTCAAGGCGCCAGCCTTCGCCAGATATCTCTAAAGCGCGTATGAAAGCGATGAATTCATCGGTAACTGCGCTGAGGGCGACTTCTGTAATGTCCATTTTGTGTCTGGAAATCAACTGCAACAAAAGGTCGAACGGACCATCGAAATTGGTTAAGTGAACGGAAAAACCAGGATTTTCAGGCGTGATTACTTCGTCGCCATTGCTCAATTGGGTTTCCACCTGCGAACCGTACTTCACTTTGGTTAAGAATTTAGGCAGGGAGTCCACTTGCCTAGAAGGTGGCTAATGCGTAGAGTCCCCGAAAAGGAAGAAAGAGGTTTCTCGCTTGAACGCTAAATCGACATTCGAAGAAGATGTGGCTACTACCTCCGCTCTTCTAAACAAGAGTCCTAAAAGTTTCCCAACACCAAAACCTCTGTCAGAACATGGCGGCGCAAAAGTAATTGCAATCTTCAACCAAAAAGGTGGAGTTGGAAAGACAACATCAACAATTAATCTCGGTGCCAGCCTTGCCGAGTTGGGACGTCGCGTACTACTTGTTGACTTTGATCCTCAAGGTGGTTTATCCCTTGGACTTGGTGTGAATGCTCACTCACTCTCCCTAGAACAAACTGTTTATTACGCTCTCATGACGCCCACAGCTGACATTGATCAAATTGTTTTGAAATCAAGTGTCGCTGGTTTAGATTTCCTACCCGCGAACCGAGATTTAGGAACTGCAGAAACAACGCTCGGTGCTGAAATCGGCGGTCAACAATATTTAAAGCGCGCCCTTACTCCACTCAAAGAGTTCTATGACGTGATTTTGATTGATTGCCAACCAACAATGGGTCAACTCACAATTAACGCACTTGTAGCATCCGATGAAGTTATCGTTCCTTTGCAATGCGAATATTTCGCACTTCACGGGTTTATCGAACTCAAAGGCAACTTGGATAAAGTAAAGAGTTTCTTAAATCCAGATTTGAAACTAATTGGAATCCTCGCAACTATGTATGACCGCAAAACACTTCATAATCGCGAAGTTCTCAGTGCCATTCTTGAGAAATATCCGGAAGATGTCTTTGAAACGATCATTGCTAAGACGATTCGTTTTCCAGAAACAACGGTAGTTGGCGAACCAATCACTTCTTATGCTTCATCCTCGGGTGGAGCCGCTTCATATCGACGTTTAGCACGTGAATTAATTGCCAGAGGGGGCGCACAATGACACGCAGAGCAAGTCTTCCAGGGGCAGATGAATTATTTCGTTCCACTTCCCCAGCACTTACATCAGTTAAACAAGCAGATGTCGAGCCAGCAAAACCATTGGTGGCACCAGCTATTTCTGCTCCTACAACATCACCATCTAAAAAAGGTGTGCGCGCAATACAACGTCGTCGCGTAACAACTGTTGATCGCTCACCTTCGGGTCGCGAAAGACATGATGAAAAAATTACAGTGTATTTATCCCCTGATGAACTCTATGACTTGGATCAAGCACGCTTACAACTTCGTGGCGACTTGGGACTAGCAGTAGATCGTGGTCGCATTGTTCGCGAATCTATTGCCGTAATCATTGCTGACCTCGAAGCTAAGGGCGATCAAAGTATTCTTGCTAGACGTTTACGCGGACAGTAATTATTTAACGGCTCTCGGGTGAGCCATCGCATACGACTCCCTTATTTTATCGATAGTAATTAACGTGTAAATCTGTGTTGTCGTAACTGATGCATGGCCTAATAACTCTTGAACAACGCGAATATCTGCACCGCCATCTAATAAGTGTGTAGCAAAAGAATGTCTAAATACGTGAGGTGAAATTCCTTCGTCTAACCCGACCCGCTTGGCAGCATCTACGACTAATTGCCACGCACTTTGGCGTGAAATTCGTGAACCGCGTTGATTTAGAAACAAAGCTTCACTCTTGCCTTTTGAATTCTTGGCTACTAACGATGGACGAACTCTCACCAAGTAATCATCTAGCGCCTTAACCGAGTAACTCCCCATAGGAACTACTCGTTCTTTGCCGCCCTTTCCTCGCAATTTCAACGTTCGAATAGCAGAATCTTCTGATTTGATTTCTACTACATCTGTCAGATTCAATCCAACAACCTCAGAAACTCGCGCACCCGAACTGTAAAGAAGTTCCAGAATGGCCTTGTTTCTCAGACTAACTATGTCATCGCTAAGAACGGATGCTTCTATGAGTTGCGTTACCTGCGAAATTGTTAGTGCTTTAGGTAAACGTAGAGGTATCTTGCGAGATAGAACATCCTTCATCGGGTTATATGCGCCGTGATCGCGTTCTAAATATGCGTAGAAAGATCGTAACGTTGATAAAATTCTGTTAGAAGTACTCAGAGCCAATTTCTCTGCATGTAAATACACAATGAAATTTTCTGCGTGCGTTTCATCGAAGCCTAGAACCTCAATATTTTCGCGTATCAAATACGAACTGAATCGCTCTAGATCACGGGTATAGGCTGCCAATGAGTTCTTGGATAATCCGCGTTCTATACGCTGGAAATTTAGGAACTGATCAAAAAACTGGTGAGAATTCATAACCGTGTGCCTCGGCTACGGCCTTAAAAGTAATTTTGCCATCATGAGTGTTTAAACCTTTAGCTAAATCTGGATTAACTTTCAAAGCTTCTTTCCAACCGAGATTGGCAATTTGCAAGGCAAATGGCAAAGTTACATTCGTCAAAGCATACGTTGATGTAACAGGTACTGCCCCAGGCATATTCGCTACACAGTAAAAGATTGAATTATGGACCGCATACGTAGGATTTTCATGAGTTGTAGGTTTTGAATCTTCAAAGCAACCACCTTGATCGATTGCGATATCTACCAACACTGAACCAGGCTTCATCTTAGAAACATCAGAATTCATTACCAATTTCGGTGCCTTCGCTCCCGGAACTAGTACTGCCCCAATCACTAAATCCGCTTCATAAACAGATTTTTGAATACTTGAAGTACTAGACATCAATGTTTTGATTCGTCCGTTATATATCTGATCTATGTGCGCCAATCTCTTTGCGGAGCGATCGAGTACAACAACATCAGCACCCATTCCGTTCGCGATAACCGCTGCATTAAGACCAGCGATTCCACCCCCGATAACAACTACCTTGCCAGGTGCAACTCCAGGAACCCCCGCTAACAGAACTCCGCGGCCACCTTTAGGTTTTAAAAGAACATCTGCACCAACTTGCGCAGCCATACGTCCGGCAACTTCGCTCATAGGAATAAGTAGAGGAAGGGCTCCATCAACTTCCACAGTTTCATAAGCGATGGATGTAATTTTCGATCGAATAAGCGCATCCGTGCAAGGTTTAGACGCTGCTAGGTGTAAATAAGTAAAAAGCACTTGGCCTTCGCGCATTCGCACATATTCGGCCTCGATTGGTTCTTTAACTTTCATAATCATGTTGGACTGAGCCCAAATTTCATCTGCAGTGTTTAGAATCTGGGCACCCGCATCAAGATAATTCTGATCCGTAATGCTCGAACCCGCTCCTGCGTTCTTTTCAACAAAAACGGTGTGACCGTTCTTTACAAACTCAGCAACACCTTCTGGAGTAAGTGCAACGCGAAACTCTTGGAGTTTTATTTCTCGTGGAACACCAATAATCATTTGGAGTTCTTTATAGCAAGTGCTGCTGCGATTAACCCAATAAAAAGTGGATGTGGATTAGTTGGTCGTGAACGTAATTCAGGATGAGCTTGTGTACCAACATAAAATGGATGCATTTGCGCTGGTAACTCAACGAATTCAACAAGATTTTCTTTTGTGTAGATGCCTGAGAAAACCACCCCGGCAGCTTCGATTTGTTCTCTGTACTTATTGTTAACTTCATAGCGATGGCGGTGGCGTTCTGATATTTCTTTACTGCCATACGTTTGAGCAACAATTGATCCTGGTAACAGATCTGCCTTATACAAACCTAATCTCATAGTTGCCCCCATGTCTCCCTCACCAGCAACGATGGTTTTCTGACCTTCCATCGTAGCGATCACATGGGTTCCAGACTCAGGGGAAAATTCAGAGGAATTAGCATCCTTTATTCCGGCCAAATTTCGAGCGGCCTCAATGACCATGCACTGCAGACCTAAACAAAGACCGAGCGTAGGAATTCTATTTTCTCGCGCATATGTCAATGCGCCAAGCTTTCCTTCAATGCCTCGCACACCAAACCCACCAGGAACGCAGATTGCATCAACATCAGATAGAGCATTCTTCGCTCCTTCTACTGTTGCGCAATCATCACTTGCAATCCATTTCAACTCCACTTTTGCATTATTTGCAAAGCCGCCAGCACGTAGTGCTTCAGATACTGAAAGATAGGCATCTGGTAAATCAATGTACTTGCCCACCAAAGCAACTTTGACATAATGTTTTGGATTATGAACAATTTTAAGTAGTTCATCCCAATCTCCCCATTTAACATCATGGGATTTCAGGCCTAATCTACGAACAACATAAGCATCTAAGCCTTCGGCGTATAACACTTTGGGAATGTCATAAATAGATGGAGCATCGACAGCTGCAACTACAGCTTCAAGATCCACATCGCACATCAAAGATATTTTGCGCTTTATCGCATCCGGAATTGGTCGATCAGATCGCAAAACTACTGCATCAGGTGCGATACCTATACTGCGAAGAGCGGCAACACTATGTTGAGTTGGCTTAGTTTTTAACTCTCCAGAAGGTCCAATGTATGGAACAAGAGAAATGTGCAGATAGAAAACATTATCTCGTCCAACTTCTTGTCTAATTTGACGAGCTGCTTCTAAGAATGGTTGTGATTCGATATCTCCAACTGTTCCACCAATTTCAGTGATTACGATGTCTATATCAGGCGCTGCCATAGCGCGAATGCGTTCCTTAATTTCATTAGTAATGTGTGGAATTACCTGGACTGTTTCACCTAAATATTCACCGCGGCGTTCACGACTGATAACACGCGAATAAACTTGACCTGTTGTCACATTTGCAGAACCATGAAGATTTCTGTCTAGAAAACGCTCGTAATGTCCAATATCTAAATCAGTTTCAGATCCATCATCTGTAACGAAAACTTCTCCATGTTGAAATGGATTCATTGTGCCGGGATCAACGTTTAAATAAGGATCTAGTTTTTGCATCGTGACGCGTAAACCGCGCGAAATTAGTAATCTTCCGAGACTTGAGGCTGTGAGGCCTTTGCCGAGACTTGAGGCGACCCCGCCGGTGACGAATAAATGCTTGGTTACATGAGGTTGGCCCATGGAAGAACAACCTATCACTAATTGCGGAAATTATCCTTTTATACGCATTTCTAGCAACTCGCTCGCGTGTTCCTTAGCACTCGAAGATTCCTGTAAGCCAGCCAACATTCGTGCAATCTCACTAACGCGTTCATCGCCATCTACACGATTAACACCACTTGATACGACAGTTCCATCATTACTTTTTTCGACAACATAATGAGAATCTCCCCAAGCAGCTACTTGAGGTAAATGCGTTACAACAATAACTTGTGCATTCTTCGAAAGAACGTGTAGCCGGCGACCCACTTCTATAGCTGCCGCTCCTCCAACACCTGCATCAACCTCGTCAAAAATATAAGTGCCAACAGGATTTGAAGCCGCAATAACAACTTCAAGAGCTAACATGACGCGAGACATTTCTCCACCTGATGCTCCCTTTGCAATTGATACAAGCGGTCCATCACGATGTGTTTGTAAATACATGTTTATAGAATCACATCCAAAGGAAGTGAAATCACTCTCTTTTAAGGAAGCATCGTAATCCGGTGATGAAACTTCAATGCGTAGATTCGTCTGCGGCATAGAAAGTGAGTGCATCTCAGCGGAAACTTCATCGGCCAATTTGACCGAGAAATCATTACGCAACTTCGACAATGCCTTGGCTTCGGTCAAAAGAGATTTCCTAATCTGGTTTAACTCTTTTTCCAATACGCCTAAACGCTCTTCACCTCCGCTTAGATCTTCCATCTGCGCAGATACAGTTTTGCTTCTATCTATCAGGGCGCTCAAAGATTGATCTAAATCAGCGCCCTCGCCCCATTTTTTCACAAAGGAAGATAGTTCGGATTTGCGATCTTGCAAAAAATCCAATCGTTGCGGATCGGCTTCTAACGACTCTAAATACGAAGTTAGATTTGGCATTAAATCCGCCAGAATGAAAAAGGCTTCATTGAACTCATCCGAGAACTTCTCCACTTGTGAATCTTTACCTTTCACGGTGTCCAAAGATTTCTTCGCCTGTCCTAGCGAATTTATAGCCCCAGAATCTTCACTCTCTAAAGCTGCTAAAGCAAAAGAAATAGATACCCGCAACTCCTCGACTGAAGAAAGCTTAGAAATTTCATCATCAATACTTTTGAATTCATTTAGCTTAGGAGAGAGTTTTGCAATAGCTTGACTAAATAACTGCAATGAGGCCAGAGCTTCTTCCCTACTAGCTGCACTCTTTTTCAAATCATTGATGCGAGATTTAATCTCTATGTATTGCGTCAAATATTGCTGGTAGGCAAGTAGGTTCTTGCGAAAAGGTTCACCGGCGTATCTATCCAACAGCTCTCTTTGACGAGAGCCTTTAGTGATGGAAAGTCCCGAACTTTGCCCATGTATCTCAATTAAATGTGAACTAGCCTCGGTTAAAGTGTTGGCGCTGACTGCTACTCCACTTGCAATGGCTTTACTCTTTCCATCTTTTGTGACATTACGCGAAATCGTCAGTGTTCCATTTTCAATTTCTAAACCTAATTCTTCAAAACTACTAACCCTGGCCTTTGGAATACTAAATAGAGCGCTGGCCGATAATCTGTCTTCCCCGCTTCGAACAAGGGTGCTCTCAGCCTTACCGCCCAACACAAGGTTCAAAGCAGTCAAAATCATTGTCTTTCCCGCTCCGGTTTCACCTGTAAGAACGGTCAATCCTTTACTTAACTCAAGTTGCGCAGCAGTGATAACACCAATGTTTTTTATATGTATCTCTTCTAGGAATGTACGTTCACTCACCGCGCCAACCTTCAACTGGTAATTTAAATTTAGCCACAAGGCGATCTGTGAAAATAGTCGATTTTAAGTGAGCCAAAGTAATTAGTGCTCCATTTTTTGTTAACGATACTTGATCATCTTTTTGCAAATCCATTTTACGCAAAGCATCAGCTGATAACGTCGCGTCAGTAGATTCAATAGTGACAATAATTGTTGACGAAGGCGCAATAACCATAGGGCGCGCGAATAAAGCATGCGCGGCGATTGGCAATAACACTAGGGCTTGTACCTCAGGCCACAGAACTGGGCCCCCTGCAGAAAAAGCATATGCAGTAGAACCGGTAGGAGTCGCACAGATGATTCCATCGCAACCCCATCGAGACAAGGGTCTCTGATCTATTTGCACAAATAATTCAAGCATCGTGGTGCTTTTGCGTTCAATACTTACTTCATTGAGCGACCAACCATTTTCAACTACTTCGTTTTTTCTTTTTACTTGGAAACTTAAAAGCATGCGTTCGTCAAGGACATAATCCTTATCAATAATTGCTTGGGCAACATCAGGAAAAGTGAATGAATCCACTTCGGCCATAAAACCAACATGGCCTAGATTTATGCCAAGCAGAGGAACATCAAGTTCTCGTGCAATTTCCGCGCCTCTTAAAATAGTTCCATCGCCGCCGAGAACTAGAACAACTTCGGCAGTCGACTGCGCAGCTTGTTGCGGTTGTAAAACTTCTATACCTGCCTTTGCAAGTATCGAAGTAACTTCTTGCGCCGCCCCTTGAGCTTCTTTTCGTGACGCATTTATTAGCATCACAATTGATCGCTTAGTCATTATTGGGGACCTATCTCTATGGCTTTATCGAGAACTGATTCTGATATTTCACCTGCGCCTCTTTTTAGCCAAAGGAAATATTCAACGTTTCCAGCAGGTCCAGGAAGTGAACTCGCAACTACACCTTTAGTTCCTAATCCAACATCGTAGGCACTCATAGCAACATCCATCACAGCAGACTTACGCAAGATCGGATCACGAACCACCCCACCTGCACCAAGTTTTTCACGACCTACTTCAAATTGCGGCTTAACCATGAGCAAAAAATCTGCATCTGGTTTTGAAACGGCTGAAAGAGCTGGCAAAACTAATGTAAGAGATATGAAAGATAAATCCGCAACAACAATCCCTGTTGGTTCTCCAACCACATTACCTGTTAGATGACGGATGTTGGTTCTGTCTAACACCAATACTCTGGGATCTTGACGTAGCTCCCACGCTAATTGTCCGTAACCAACGTCGACGGCAACAACCTCTCGCGCGCCTCGTCGCAACAAAACATCTGTGAATCCACCAGTTGACGCGCCCGCATCTAAGGCTCTTACACCTTCAACAATTATCTCTGGAAACGCATCAAGTGCGCCGGCTAACTTATGTCCCCCTCGGGAGACAAAATCATCGCGATTACCTTGCAACGTAATCGAGGTTTCGGCATCTACTTGTGTTGCAGGCTTAGTTGCTGGAATTCCATTTACTAGAACACTGCGAGATTCAATTAAATCCGCAGCAGCTTCCCTTGAACGAGCGAGTTCTCGCCGCACAAGTTCAGCATCTAATCTAGTTTTCATATCAGTACTTACAAACCGTCTATACCCGAAAGAGTCTCCTGCAATTTTTGATGCAACGCTTCATATCGTTGTGCATGCTCTGAAACATCAGTTGCATCAATTTCGTTTAGTTCAAACTTAACCTCTTCTACAATCGCAGATTCGGCAAGAGCTTCCGCGTTCTCTTCACTCATCGATTACTCTTTTTCTGGGAAGTAGATTTTTTCTTTACAGAAGTTGGCTTCGAAGTTGTGCTGGACTTCTTTACTGGCGCTTTCTTGGTGGAAACCTTTTTCAAAGCGTCCAATTCAGCTTTGAGTTCGTCAAACTCTTCGCGCTTAATAAAGCCCATACGAGAAACCGTGTTATGAACTTCTTCGTCAATTTTGGATTTAAGAACATCACCGCTCTGTTTTACCCACGTGTTCAAAGCATTGGCTAATTCGGCAGGCGTGCGCTCTCCTTCACTGACCTTATTAAGGTAAGTGCGCAGAGATGAAAACAAATCATTAGCCATTGTTACCGCTTTCGTGATTGAACGTGGAACTAGGCTAAAGAGTACCTAAATTCGCGAAATCTCGGCTGCTTCAACCTGCCAACGGCTGGCTAAGCCACTAGGTCCTTTCCAAAATCTTCTATGAATGGACCCGGAGATCTCAATCCACTCATCTGGTTTGAGGGATAAAGCGCTGCGGCGGGTTTTAGCACTCCATGCACCGATATCTAATGTATCTACTCCACTTAATTCGAGGCGAGAAACTATCAAACGAAATTCAACAACTTTGTCGCCGCTAGGTAATGTCTTTTCAACGGCTACATCCGAAACTCTTCCGCGCAACATCACGTCGTTGAGCGAATAATCCGGTTCTTCATATTGAGGTTTATTTTTGGAATTTTTGCTCTTCTTCGCTGTAGCTGTTGCCATTATCGCTCCCAAATTTTATTTATCTGATGCTTTCAGATTCGGGTAATAATGAATTAAGGTTCTGACAATTATGAGGGCAAGAATCTGCCTTGTGGACAATAAATTTAAGCTTGTGAACGCTCCATGGCATCGGTTTCTTCTTCATGATCTATTCGAGCACACTCTTTAAACCAATGTTCAGATTCATCTTTTCGTCCGGCTTTTCCAAGCGCATCGGCATAGGCATAACGTAAACGCACAGCCCATTGTTCATTATCGATCTTCAATTCTTTACATGTGAGAGTAATTACGGCTGCATCAAACTCACCTAGATCACTTCGTGCGCCAGATGCCACAATGCGCATTTCAATCTCTTCTGCTTTTTCTAAACGAGTTACTTCCGGTGAACCCGCCAAAGCGATTGCTTTTAAGGGCTTTCCGAGCCCTCTTTCGCAATCTGCCATAACTGGCCACATAGATACATCACCTGAAATTCGATGTGCCGCCCGCAATTCCTTCAGTGCTATTTCGTAATGCCCAGCGCGATAAGCGGCATATCCTGCGCTCTCTCTGACCACTGCTAATCGTCCAGCGTGGTGAGCAGCTGCAACGCCGTGCTTGTAAGCAAGCTCTGGATCTGTATCCATATTAAGATTTATGCAAACTAAATGTCGCGCAACAACCTTTGCGTTTTCTGCAGACAAACTTAGTAACTCTGCACGTACAGTTTTTTCTAACTCTTCGCCAGTAACTTCCTCAGGAATATCTGGTTCAAAAATTCGTGGACGCAAACGACTCATGTCGCGATCTACCGGTGCTGGCCTGGATCCGCGGCTATCTTGACGAGGTGCGCCTGGACGCGAAGAAGAACCTGCTCTTTTTGTTGATGGGGCAGAATTTCTGGATGGTTTATTTGAAAATGATTTTTTGTCGCGATCATTCATATAAACCTCCTTTGTTGTAATCAGTAATGGAATTCTAGTTTTTAATTTACATTAAAAAACTTCTAGAAATTAAAAAAGGGGCACTAATAAAAGTGCCCCTTTTTTTAAAAGAAGTCCGGCGACGTTCTACTCTCCCACAAGGTCACCCGTGCAGTACCATCGACGCTGAGAGGCTTAACTTCCGGGTTCGGAATGGGACCGGGTGTTTCCCTCTCGCTATGGTCGCCGAAACGCTATTGAGTTTTCGGTTCGATATAACGAAAATGAAAAAAGATCTCTCTTCTTTCTTGTTCGTGGTTCTCGACCGTATCTCGAGAACCACACAGTGGACGCGTAGCAACTTTGTAGTTAAATCCTCGGCCTATTAGTACCG
>CAITAV010000153.1 GCA_903890345.1 uncultured Actinomycetes bacterium | reverse complement strand
TCGTAAACCTGGCATGAGTCGAATGGATCTCATCGGCGTAAATGCAGGAATTGTTCGTGGAGTTGCAGAAAATATTGCAAAACATTCACCGAATGCAGTCATTATCGTGGTTTCAAATCCACTCGATGAAATGACAGCGCTTACTCAAATTGCGACAGCATTTCCTTATAACCGCGTAATGGGCCAAGCGGGCATGCTTGATACTGCGCGCTTTACAGATTTTGTTGCTGAAAAACTTAATGTTCCTGTGGCTTCTGTAAAAACATTAACTCTGGGTTCACATGGTGAAACTATGGTTCCGGTACCAAGTCGTTGCACAGTTGGCGGCGTAGCGCTGAGCGAAAAGTTATCGCAAGCAGAGATTGATGAACTTGTTGACCGCACAAGAAATGGTGGCGCAGAAGTTGTTGCGCTGCTTAAGACAGGTTCTGCATATTACGCACCATCAGCTGCTGCTGCGCGTATGGCCAAAGCTGTAATCGAAGATTCTGGCGCGACGATGCCTGTGTGTGCATGGGTTGATGGCGAGTACGGAATATCTGGAGTTTATCTTGGGGTTGAAGCACAAATTGGTCGCCAAGGAATTAAAAAAGTAGTGGAAACAAAACTTACCGATAGCGAATTAGCGGCTTTGAAAGTTGCAGCCGAAGCAGTTCGTGCAAAACAAGCAGACGTACAAACACTCTAAGGGGAGCGCAGAGCATGTCCAAGATCAAAGTTGAAGGAACTGTCGTTGAATTAGATGGCGATGAAATGACTCGCATCATTTGGCAGTTCATTAAAGATTCGTTGATCCTTCCTTATTTAGATGTAAATCTTGAATATTACGATCTAGGTATGGAAAACCGCGATGCAACAGATGATCAAGTAACAATTGACTCTGCTCGAGCGATTCAAAAACATGGCGTCGGAATTAAGTGCGCAACCATTACCCCAGATGAAGCTCGCGTTGAAGAGTTTGGCTTGAAGAAAATGTGGAAGTCTCCAAACGGAACTATTCGCAATATCTTAGGCGGCGTAATTTTCCGTGAACCAATCATCATCAGCAATGTTCCGCGCTTGGTTCCGCATTGGACTAAGCCGATTGTTATTGGTCGTCACGCATTTGGTGATCAATATAAAGCGACGGATTTTAAAGTTCCTGGCCCAGGAAAGCTCACTCTCTCATTTGTTCCAGAAGATGGCTCAGCGCCAATGGAGTTTAATGTTTTTGATTTTCCTGCAGCTGGCGTTGCAATGGGTATGTACAACCTTGATGATTCAATTCGCGACTTTGCTCGCGCATCACTTAATTATGGATTAAATCGAAAGTATCCGGTTTATCTCTCAACAAAAAACACAATTCTCAAAGCATACGATGGACGATTCAAAGACATTTTTGAAGAAATTTATCAAGCAGAGTTTAAGTCAGCATTTGATGCTGCTGGTATTTGGTATGAACACCGCTTAATCGATGACATGGTGGCAATGTCACTTCGTATGGAGGGCGGCTATGTATGGGCTTGTAAAAACTATGACGGAGACGTTCAGTCCGACACTGTGGCTCAAGGCTATGGCTCACTTGGATTAATGACTTCAGTATTGATGACACCAGATGGCAAAATTGTTGAATCAGAAGCTGCTCACGGAACAGTAACTCGTCACTATCGCGATCATCAAGCAGGCAAGGCGACTTCAACAAATCCAATTGCATCGATTTTTGCTTGGACTCGCGGACTTGCTCACCGAGCGAAGTTAGATAACAACAAGGAATTAGCGAAGTTCTGCGAAACCTTGGAACGCGTTTGCGTGCAGACTGTTGAGCAAGGGAAGATGACAAAGGATTTATCATTATTAATTTCCAAAACCGCACCATGGCAAACAACGCAGGAATTCCTCAATTCAATTGATGAAAACCTCAAGAAGGCAATGGCTTAATCTTTATGAGTTCTGAGCGGGGTGCGTTAGCACTTGTTGGATCAGGTGAGTATTTAACCCAAATGCAAGAGATTGAATCTGATCTCT
>CAITAV010000152.1 GCA_903890345.1 uncultured Actinomycetes bacterium | reverse complement strand
GACCAGATGAATTACGCCCAAGCAATAATTGATTGGGGCGATGCTGGGGGATATGACAGCTAAGTTATTTGGGATTTATGTTGTACAGAAGCACTTGGTAAATCTTTTGATTCAGTCGCTGATCGTCAGGTAAATACTCTTTCTGGTGGAGAGCAGAAAAAATTAGTTCTGCGAGCACTCCTTGAAGGACCAGATGAGGTGCTGCTCTTGGATGAACCAGATAACTATTTAGATGTTCCTTCTAAGCGATGGCTAGAAGAAGTTATTACATCAACAAAGAAGACAGTTTTGTTTGTGAGCCACGATCGAGAACTCCTTGAACGTACTGCTACTCGAATCGTTACTCTCGAACAAGGAATTAGTGGAAACACAACGTGGGTGCACGGCGGAAAATTCTCAACGTGGCACGATGCACGCAAAGCACGTAATGCACGTTTTGCTGAAATATTGCTGCGCTGGGAAGAAGAACACCAACGACTAAAAGATCTCGTTCGCACACTTCAAGTTCAAGCTGCAAGTAGCCCAGACATGGCATCAAAGTATCGAGCAATGCAGACTCGTTTGCGCAAGTTCGAAGAGGTAGGACCACCGGAGGCACCGCCTATCGAACAAGATGTCAGAGTTGGTTTACGTGGTGGTCGTACTGGATTACGTGCGCTTACCTTTGAAAATCTTGCAATTGAAAATCTTACAGAGCCATTTAATTTCGAAGTATTTTTTGGTGATCGCATTGCAGTACTAGGCAAAAATGGCACTGGTAAATCACATTTCTTGCGATTAATTTCTGGTGATAACAACGTTAAGTACACCGGAAATTTCAAGGTAGGTGCTCGTGTGGAAATTGGTTATTTTGCTCAAACACATGCCCACCCAGAGTTTGAAAGCAAGACTCTTCTTGAAATTTTGTGGCAGACATATTCATTGCAATTAGGGCCTGCAAAAAGCGTTTTACGAAAGTATGAAATACATAATCAAGCAGAGCAAAAATTTTCATCACTCTCTGGTGGACAGCAAGCACGTTTTCAAGTCTTATTACTTGAGCTATCGGGTTCAACTTTGTTATTACTTGATGAGCCCACAGATAACTTAGATTTAGCCAGCGCTGAAAGTTTGGAACGAGCACTGGATGAATATGAAGGAACTGTTATTTCAGTAACGCATGATCGATGGTTCACCCGTGGATTCACGCGCTTCTTAGTCTTTGGAGCCAATGGCGCTGTTTATGAGAGCCCAGAGCCGGTTTTTGAGCATTGAATATGAGGGCTAAAGGCCATTTTGACCCTACGCGAGCGCGCAGGTACCCTTTACCTCTTGCGCCTGTTCAAGGGCGCAGCACACCAGATTCAAAGTAATTCAAAAGAGAGAAGTGAAGAGCATGCGTACATATAGTCCAAAGGCTGGCGATGCAGTGCGTAATTGGCACATCATCGACGCACAAGATGTTGTTTTGGGACGTCTTGCAAGTCACGCTGCAGTTCTTCTTCGCGGTAAGCACAAAGCAACATTCGCACCACACATGGACATGGGCGATTTCGTAGTTGTAATTAATGCAGAAAAAATTGCACTCTCTGGTCAAAAAACTAAGCAAAAGTTTTCACATATGCACTCTGGTTTCCCAGGTGGTTTAACTTCAACTGTTTACGGCGAATTGATGGAAAAACATCCAACTCGCGCGGTTGAAAAAGCGATCAAGGGAATGTTGCCAAAGAATCGTCTTGGCCGTGCAATGTCAGCAAAGCTCAAGGTTTATGCAGGTGCTGAGCATCCACATGCTGCACAAGCTCCAAAGCCATACGTATTCACCCAAGTTTCACAAATCGTCAAGTAATCGCCAAAGAAAAAAGGGAAAAATAATTCATGTCTGAAAATACATTCGTTGACGAACTTGATGAGAACGAAATTCCAACTTCGTACACATCAGCAACACCAGCTCCAGCAACAAACCGTCCTGCATTAACAGGACCTGGCGGCGGAGTCGGTCGTCGTAAGGAAGCTGTTGCACGCGTTCGCCTAGTTCCAGGAACAGGCCGCTGGGTTGTTAACGGAAAGACACTTGAGAATTACTTCCCAAATAAAGTTCACCAACAATCAGTTTCAGAACCATTTCGCACAGTAGGTGCTGAAGGTGCATACGATGTTTTCGCTCGCATCAATGGTGGTGGAGTTTCAGGACAAGCTGGTGCACTACGTCTAGGCGTTGCACGTTCACTCAATGAAATTGATGCAGAAGCACACCGTCCAGCACTTAAGAAAGCTGGATTCCTTTCACGCGATGCACGTGTGATCGAACGTAAGAAGTACGGTCTTAAGAAAGCACGTAAGCGTTCTCAATACAGCAAGCGCTAATTTCTATCGTATTTGGAGGCAATCTCCGTGGCCCTATTCGGCACTGATGGAATTCGTGGCTTAGCAAATGTTGATCTCACGGCTGAATTAGCACTAGATGTTGCCGTTGCTGCTGCACATATTTTAGTTGAATCCTTAGG